>CAKZYJ010000478.1 GCA_937884755.1 uncultured Flammeovirgaceae bacterium | reverse complement strand
ATACCACTTTACCGATATTATTCTGTTTCTAAAAACTGTTATTTTTAACAATAAATAGAAACGAATAACGAAACTCCATTAACCAAAAAACTATGGAGAAAGAAGACATACTTCTGAGTATTAGAGCGCTATCGTAGCTAATAGGTGTATCACAGCAATTCCCGATTTGGCTGAATCACACCGTCATTCCGGAGCGTAGTGCTCGTCACCCGACGACAGCGAAGACCGCGCCACGGCGGCCCGGAATCTCACGATACGAAGACTTATCAAGCGCATTGCTTTGCTATTCTTCGTCGCTGTAGCGTGAGATTCCAGCTATTTTCTTCCGCTTCACTACAGAAAATTCCGGAATGACGGGGTTGCCTAGACGCGTTGTTTGGCGGGTTATTTCTAAACCGGGAATTCCTGGGTGTATCAAGGAAAAATGCATTACCCGGCGTTTTTGCATCAACCCTCGCAGAACGCTTATTGTATTTCTACTAAACCGTTTAATAGTTTCTCGCAATCCTCCACGTATTCATCCAGTAAATTCTGCGCCGTATACGTGATAAATTGGACAGTTCCGTTGGAACTGGTAAAGTAATATCCGTAGTACGAAAACTTGATTCCTTGCATGCTCCCATTTATTTGCAGCATTAATACCTTTAGGCCATTGACGGTTCTGTATTCTTCTTTTATGATGGTAGCATCCGGTGCGAAAGCTTTGGCATTATCCACTGCAATGGTTTTGAGCGTTTTCAAAGGGATCTCGATCTTTTCCGTAAGGATCATCGCTAGTAGATCTTCATTCTTCCGGCTTAGTTCGTACTCAGCATCTGGGTTGTCTTTCGCTTTCGTAAAGGACCATTCTTTAGGGTCAATCCAAAAGCCCACATTTAGTTTACTGCTCTTCAATAAAAACGTAGCCTTTTCATCTTTCGTAAACTCTTTATCATTCGTCGGTATTTCGGTAGGTTTGTCCTCCTCTTCATTTTGATACTGCCAGGTGTTATCATCAAACAAAATAACTTCCACTCCCGTGTCAGTAATCGCCTTTTGCTGCCCAAAAACATTTACAGCCGATAGCAAGAAAATTATCAGTGTGGCTAAACTTTTCATAGTAATGGTTTTAATCAAATACAACATCATTAGATTTTTACTGCAAGCTTCTGATCAAAGCATTCAGATGCTTTTGTAGGTCTTGTTTTCGTTCCTGATTCAGTTGATACTTGTTGAAGTCAATCGGAATAAAATCAACATACTCAGTTTGTCCGTTTTGCCGCTTCTCAATATCTAAGTTGTAGGTGGATATATAAATATCCGTCCCATCGTAGGAGAAGTAGTCAACCCCTTTCAATTTCTTAATAGGGATCTTGTAAGTCGTTTTTTCGGTCAAGACCGGCTCTTTGGGATCGCCTGCGTAGTTACACAGTTCCGTAATAAGGATCAAATGTCCTGGTTCCACCTGCAGGGCGTACTTATAGCAGAAAACCGGCGCCCCACAAGGAGCCAGGTTTTCAAAAAATGATTCTACGTAGACAAGTGGCGTATCCTGGCTATAGAGATTGAAGGAAACCAACCACAATACGATAAAGAGAAGTTTTTTCATTGAATAGAACATTAATTAGCCGTAGAAAGAATTATACAGCTAAGGCTTCTCGTCCCTTGGGATCCTCGCCATACTTATTCGGTCCGGGTGTACCATCCTTGAAAAGTAGGATAAATGCCAGTCCCAGATTAACCAGTGGGACAAGGCATAGCAATCCAAACCAGCCGCTCATGTCTGCATCGTGCAACCGTTTGATCATCTGAAATACCTGGAGAACAGTCAAGATCAATACGAACAGGATCATGAAGATCAATATTCCACCTGAAATTGATTCTAGGTCTTCTCCCAAAAGGTTAACCAGGAAGGTGGGTATTCCCAACAAAAGACTTCTTAGAAAGTATGTACCTCTGCGGACTCGACCTTTTGGTGAAAAGAAAGATTCGTTGTTCATGCTTTTATCTTTACGTTGTACATCTTTTGATCTGTGATACAGTTCTCAGTGTATCAAATAGCTATTTTGTCCAATAATGAGCTTCGGGTTAGGGCGTAATGCCATTGTTCAAATGATAGCAAAGATAACATCTTCAAATACAAATTTGAATTATATTTATATTTTTTTAAACTTTTAAGGCAATTCCGATCAATAATTAGGCACTATCCTGTACTTAATTGGAAATAGTTGAGGGCTATGGTACTGAAGTACAACCAGATTTTAACCCCTTTTTAGTGTATTCGGCAATATTCTGCCGTAATGATTGATTTTACGCTTCATTATCATTTCATTTGCATAAAATCGGCAAAATACTGCTGGATATGAGCATCAAAGAAATCGGTAATACCGTAAGAGAACGTAGAAAATTCCTCAAAATCACCCAGGAAGACCTCGCTGATATTGCAGAAGTTTCGGAAAGAACTCTACGCGATATTGAAAAGGGGTTCGCCAACCCGGAATTGGAAAGCCTGGTGAAGCTGTGTGAGGTACTCGGCCTGGAATTGACGATTAGCGTAATCAAATGAATAAGCGAGCGGAAGTATACAATAATGATGTACTCGCCGGTGTACTGGAAAAAACCGAACAGGGAGAGTACGTCTTCACCTACGAAGACGATTACCTAAATAACCCGAAGGCAACTGCCATCAGTTTGACATTACCAAAAACCACGCAGGTACATCGCTCACCGGTATTGTTTCCCTTCTTTTTTGGGCTCTTGTCGGAGGGAGTCAACAAGCAAACCCAATGCAGACTGTTAAAAATTGATGAGAAAGACCACTTCCGTTTGCTGCTAAAAACGGCCCATACCGATACGATAGGGGCTATCACCATTAAAGAGCGATCATCATGATTTGCCCCGGATGTTTACATCATCGTAATCAGGCATATTGCACTAAGTGCCGAAAAGAGCTTTTTGATGGAAAGAACGTGAGTCCTTACTTATCATTCAACTCTCCTTCTAAGGAAGATACCGACGTCTACCGGGATCACACCAAGAAAATATCGATTTCGGGTGTGCAGCTGAAATACTCACTTACGTTGAAGGGCACGGAACTCCAATTGACAGAAACCAAAGGTCAATACATCCTCAAACCCATCCCGGTCGGAACCTTCCACCACCTGGATCAAGCACCGGCCAATGAGCATCTGACCATGCAAATTGCCAGGCAGTTGTTCAAGTTAACAATTCCCCCGAATGCGGTGATCTTCTTCAACGATGGTAGTCCGGCTTATCTGGTCCGAAGATTTGACCAAAGCCCCGATGGAAAGGTACAGCAAGAAGACTTTGCCCAGATCGCTCAAATGACATCAGAGACCCACGGTAAAAACTACAAGTATGATCTGTCTTACGAAGAAATAGCAGCGCTTATTATACGATACATTCCCACCCATCGCATCGAGATGGAAAAGTTCTTTCGGCTTATCGTATTTAATTATGTGTTTTCTAATGGAGATGCCCATCTGAAGAATTTTTCCGCTATACAGTCGGCGCAAGGAGATTACCTACTGAGTCCGGCATATGATCTTCTTTGTACCCGCCTTCACTCACCCCGTGAATCCGATATGGCACTCACCTTATTCAAAGATGGCTTTTCAAAAACCTATGAAGCCTATGGTTTTTATACCTATCAGGACTTTTATGCGTTTGGTAAGCGGGTGGGTATAAAAGCATCCAGGATAGAAAAAATTATGAAGGATTTTACTGAAATCAATGCGTCCGTGCATTTGCTAATCGATCAATCTTTCTTGAAAGAAGAGCTAAAGGCCGTGTACCGGGAACATTACCACGATAAGGTGAAGAGGCTGAGAATGATGCCGTAATCATCATCCAACTCCCGTACGATATTTGATCTTACTGTAACATTCGTCATCGTATCTCTTCTGAGAAGCATTCTTTTTGCCCTCTTCGTGCCATGATTAACAATACAATTGCTTGGTTCAAGATAACAT
>CAKZYJ010000477.1 GCA_937884755.1 uncultured Flammeovirgaceae bacterium | reverse complement strand
CAGAACGCTCCACAGAAATCGAAGATAGTTGCCCCGCCTCAGCGGAAGAAGGTAGATGTTAATAAGATTGACACTGCGCCATTTAGTCATCTGCACGTGCACTCCCAGTACTCTATTCTGCAAAGCACAGCGAGTATTAAACAATTGGTAAGTGCGGCTAAAGAGCGAAATATGCCCGCCATTGCCATCACTGACCTAGGCAATTTGTTCGGAGCATTTAAAGCGGTAGCCGAAGGAAAGAAGCAGGGTGTAAAAGTAATCATCGGCTGCGATGTTTACATGACGAAAGATCGCCATCAGAAGAAATTTACTAAAGACTTTAAAGATCAACGCTCGGTACAGTTGCTGCTAGCGAAGAACCAGCAAGGCTACCAGAATCTAGCGAAGCTCTGTTCGCTAGGTTATATTGAAGGTTATTACGGTGGTTTTCCTCGGGTAGATAAAGATTTAATTCAGCAGTATGCCAAGGGCATTATTGCCACTACCGGCGGAATCTCTGGCGAAATCCCCGATCTAATCCTCAATACGGGCGAGCACCAGGCTGAAGAAGCTTTCCGCTGGTGGTTGGAAGTGTTTGGAAATGATTTTTACGTAGAGCTACAACGGCACGGACTGGAAGAGGAAGACCGGGTAAACGAAGTACTGCTGCGCATGGCTGATAAGTACGGCGTAAAGGTTATTGCGACTAATAATGTTTATTACACCAACAAGCAGGAGGCCAGTGCTCACGATACACTGCTTTGCGTGAAGAACAACGAGGTGCTGTCTACTCCTGTCGGACGCGGACGTAATTTCCGCTTCGGGATGCCCAATGAGGAATTCTACCTGAAGACCGAAGAGGAAATGAAGCAACTCTTCGCCGACCGGCCCGACGCTATCACCAATACCTTTGAGATTGCCGAGAAAGCGGAAGAATTAACCCTACAACGGGATATTCTGCTGCCCAAATTCACCATTCCCGATGGCTTTGCCGATCAAAACGATTACCTGCGACATCTGTCCTACGAAGGAGCTAAAGAACGTTACGGTGAAATTACTCCTGATATTCAGGAGCGTATAGACCATGAGCTGAAGATTGTTAAGGATATGGGCTTTCCTGGCTACTTCCTAATCGTGCAGGATTTCATTAATGCGGCTCGAAAAATGGGAGTGGAAGTGGGACCCGGGCGGGGTTCCGCTGCGGGTTCGGTAGTGGCCTAATGCACCGGAATCACCAATATTGATCCCATCAAGTACGATCTGCTGTTTGAGCGTTTCCTGAATCCGGAGCGGATCAGCATGCCCGATATTGATATTGACTTTGACGACGACGGTCGGCAGGAAGTGATCAACTACGTCATTGAAAAGTACGGGCGCAATCAGGTAGCCCAGATTGTCACCTTTGGTACTATGGCTCCCCGGATGTCTATCCGAGATGTGTCTCGGGTAAGTGAATTGCCCCTGGCCGATGCTAACCGACTGGCCAAACTGGTACCCGAAAAGCCAGGAACCACCTTTGAGCAGGCGCTGGCTGAAGTTCCCGAGTTACAACAAATCAAACGGGGCTCCGACAAACAAGCTGAAGTAATCAATCTGGCGCACACCCTGGTAGGTTCGGTTCGCAACACCGGTATCCACGCCGCCGGGGTGATTATCGCTCCAGATGATCTACTGGAATACATTCCTGTAAAGACGGATAAGGACTCTGACCTCTTCGTTACTCAATTTGATGGTTCGGTGGTTGAGTCAGCCGGAATGCTGAAGATGGACTTTTTAGGGCTAAAGACCCTAACCATCATTAAAACAGCCCTGCGGAAAATCAAGAAAAACTACGGCATCGATATTGACATTGATGCGATTCCGCTGGACGATGAGAAGACCTTCCAACTCTACCAGCGGGGCGAAACCATCGGTACCTTCCAGTTTGAGTCGGACGGCATGCGGCAGTGGCTACGCAAGCTGAAACCTACCGACATTGAAGACTTAATCGCCATGAACGCCCTTTACCGGCCGGGGCCGATGCAGTTCATTCCTAACTTTATTGACCGTAAGCACGGAAAAGAAGCTGTAGAGTACCCCCACCCGCTACTGGAGCCAATTCTGAAGAATACCTACGGAATTATGGTTTACCAGGAGCAGATCATGCAAACGGCCCAGATTTTAGGCGGCTACTCCTTAGGCGGTGCCGATTTGCTGCGCCGGGCCATGGGTAAGAAGAAGATTGAGGAGATGAATAAGCAGCGCGTCATCTTCGTGAAGGGCGCCGAAGAAAAGCACGGTATTGACAAGAAGAAAGCCGAAGAAGTCTTCTCCATCATGGAGAAGTTTGCCCAATATGGCTTCAACCGTTCGCACTCCGCCGCCTACTCGGTGGTGGCTTACCAGACAGGCTACCTCAAAGCCAATTATCCCGCCGAATACATGGCGGCCGTACTGACTCACAACATGAACAATTCCGACAAGGTGACGC
Source organism: uncultured Flammeovirgaceae bacterium (assembly GCA_937884755.1). Classification (GTDB taxonomy): domain Bacteria; phylum Bacteroidota; class Bacteroidia; order Cytophagales; family Cyclobacteriaceae; genus Tunicatimonas. The sequence goes on along the minus strand of CAKZYJ010000477.1, from coordinate 31,111 downwards.
TCTTCATGGATGAGTGCAAGCAGATGAAAATCAAAGTGCTAGGGCCGGATGTAAATGAGAGTGATTATGATTTTGGCGTAAATAAAGAAGGGCAGATACGCTTTGGACTAGGAGCGATTAAGGGAGCCGGTGAAAGTGCGGTAGTTTCTATTATTGAAGAGCGAGATGAGGAGGGCGATTATCACGACATTTTTGAGTTCACCAAGCGGACCAATCTGCGAGCGGTTAATAAAAAGACGCTGGAATGTATGGCAATGGCGGGCGCCTTCGATTGCTTCCCCAATCTGCACCGTCGGCAGTATCTGTACGCCCCTCCCGGCGATGCGCCATTAATTGAGAAAGCGGCTAAGTACGCTCAGACTCTACAGCAGGAAGAGGCCGCCGCCCAGGTTTCACTATTTGGTGGGGCTGGCGGATTAGAAGTACCCAAGCCCCGCGTAGTAGATTGTGAACCCTACAGCGATCTGGAAAAGCTGAAGATTGAAAAGGAAGTGACCGGATTCTATATCTCGGGTCATCCGCTCGATCAGTTTAAATTGGAAATTGAGAGCTTTTGTACCTGCACTGTTGACCGAATCACTCAGTACCAGAATAAAGAAGTAGCTGTAGCGGGAATTATTACCAAGAGTATGGAACGCCAAACTAACACGGGAAAGCCCTTTGCTTTGGTAACCATTGAAGATTATCAGACCTCACTAGACATGGCATTCTTTGGCGAAGATTTTCTAAGTAATCGCCACCGACTGTCGTTAGGGGAGTTTGTGTACGTGAAGGGACGGGTTGAGGAGCGTTACAACCGACCGGGGGTGTGGGAGCTGCGTCCGCAGGCCGTACAACTACTTACCGAGATTCGGGAAAAGATGACCGGCGGCATCCAACTCACCATCCCGCTAGAGCACCTCAGCCAAAACCTGATTGAGAGGCTGGAGGCTCTATCCGCTGAATACCAAGGCAATTGCCCGGTGAAAGTCTGTGTGCACGACGAGCAGGAAAACATGACCATCGATATGCTTTCCCGCAAGTACCGCTGGCAACCCGGTGGCCAACTTTTCGGTGCTCTGGAAGAACTGGATGGAGTTTCCTACCAACTTACGGGAGTGCGGTAGATGTTTCAGCAATCAGTAATATTGGAAGTGATGCAGATGAGTGTTATTGATTCTTCAAATTCTCTAATACTTCTGACTTTAGTACGGGTAAATGTTTTTGAATGATTGCCCAAACAATCGTATCATCAATGCTATCATAAGAATGAATTAGACGATTACGAGTGGCTATGATCTGGCGGACATTAGTCAGTTCGGGCTGTTCCTGAATTTTTCTGTACTGATTAACTGCTTCGCCGATAATGCCCAACTGTCGCTCTACCGCACTTTTGGTTTTCAGGTCTTGCTGATAATCGGAAAAACTATTATGACCTACGGTAAATCCTTCAATTAGCTCGATAGCCTGTAAAATATCAGAGAGATATTTTTTCGCTTCTTCCATCGTAGACGAGTTGCTTGGTTTGGTCAATGCTGCGCTTTAGATACGGGTTTTTGATTGGCTGATCAGTTAGCAAGTCTACCTTACGCTCAAATAATTCCTCCAAAGCGTCCCATAAGCTCATCAACGTTTCACCTTTCTCAATCGGTGGCATAGGGGCTAATTCTACCAAAAAATCAAGATCGCTTCGATCTTCATCAAACCGTTCGGTGAGCACCGAGCCAAAGGCATATAGTTTATCCACCCGATGCTGCTGACACACCTCCCTTAGTCTTGGTAGGTATTTATGTATGAGGGGTGGTAGTTGCATAGAATGTGCGAATAAAAATTCAACTCATATTAGCTCAATTGATCAGAAGGAGCAAACTTCTTGAAAAAGTCCAGGTTATCCGGGCTTAACTTATTGCCTTTAAAGTAATTACGAAAGAATATATGCTCTGAGTTGTATCGTAACAATACACCATTAAGATATTTCTTAACGTTATCATTATAGAACAATCCACTTGTATATTCAGTATGTTCCGAAATAATCATCCTATTATCTACCCTACCGTATAGGAACGAAAACACGTCTTCGGAATCAAGACCATTTTTAAAATCAATGTGTAAATTAATCACGAAAGGCATACTCGTTTGCTCAATTAAATCAGCATATTTATCAACCTTTTTAAAAAACTCGCTATTACTGGATTCCAATCTTCGTTTATCAATATCAATTGAATTGAAGTTACCTGCAACGAGAACAGTCTCTTCATGAGTGTTTGCGCTTATAATAGTAAAAGTAAAATTATTGAACAAAGTAATGCTGTCTCCTAATTTTCTTTCTGTTGAAAACCAATCTTTTAGCTCCTTCACAATATCATCTAGACTAAAATCAAGCACACGGAAATATTCATCTTGATAATTAACTTCTACGAAGTAGCTACCTTCTAATTGCTCAATGGCATTGAGAAGCTTAACACCAAAATCATTTCTTTTCTGATCTTTTTGGGTAGGATTTAATCGTAGTACCTCACTTAAGAATACCTGGTCATTCAGCGTGATAGTCCAGTCTGGCTCCTGCTTTTTATCTTTTACTTGGTACTTCTTCTCATACTCTACTGTTGCACCATTCTGAGCATAAAATATACCGAAATTTACCTCTGTAATTAAGGATAAAAAGTTTGCTCTATCTTTCTCTCTTTTCAGCTTCCTTAGAAGTTTCTTCTGAGTATCACTCTCAAATATTGAGAGTTCAGCTTCAAAATTTTTCCATCCGGAGACATATTCTTCATACAGAGTCATATCTTCTAGGCCTGACGTAAGTCTGCGATGATGAATGCTTCTTAGTTGGATCTGTTTTTTTACTACTTCTGTTCTTCTACTGTAAAATCTACCGGGATGCCGAGTTCTTCGTAGAGTTTGCGGCGGGCGGCCATATCGATGTTTTTCTCTTCACGGGCGGCATCGGCTACGGTTAGGGCTTGCTCCCGGGGCACAACAATTACTCCGTCGCCATCGGCTACAATTACGTCGCCGGGGCGGATGTAGGCTCCCCCCACTACTACCGGCTCGTTGTATGATTCCAGTTCGTTGCGTCCGGGACGAATACCGCGTCCGCGCTTGAGGTAGTCCATGTATACTGGGATTTCCTGCTTGATGATTTCGTCGGTATCGCGTACTCCCCCGGCAGCAATGATGCCAACGGCTCCCTGCCGCTTCCAGATCATACTGTTGTTAGAACCCACCGTACCGGTATCGCCATCGTCGGCATTATCAATCACAATGACGTGACCCGGCCGCAAATCTTCAATGAAAGGTTCGCCCGAAAGGTTGGTGTACCACTGGTCGCGCCACTTTTTGTATTCTTCCCGAGGCACCTGTCCTAAGTTTTCCTGCCGTTGGGTAGGCACGTAGCGTACCGTAAAGGCAATGCCTACCAGTTGGTGTTTAAAATCATTAATATCCTTCCACAGCGGGGCTATTTCGGGGTCCATCAGTCCCACATCCATCAGCCCCACCATATCCATCCCGTCGGATACATCGGCTACCCGCAGCCCTTCGTACAGTTTTAGTAACTGCTCGTCAGTAACTTCGTTGGTCGGCTGAGTTTGAGCTAGTAAATTAAGCGGTAATAATAGAAGAATTAGGTACTTCATGTTGTGTTAGTAGTAAAATTTTTCAAGAGTCTGTAGAGAGGATTTTATCTAATAAAGACCCACTCTTTTTCCGAAGATAAGGAATCGCTGAATTCGTAGCCACCATCGGTAAAGGTTTTTAGCTGCTCGGGCTGATCAATGGCATTACGGATAATGAAGTTGGCCATTTTGCCGCGGGCCCGCTTGGCGTAAATGGCTACCACTTTGTACTTTCCGTCTTTGTGCTCTTTAAATACAGGGGTTACTACCTCGCCTGTTAGCTGGCGGGTGTCGATGGATTTGAAGTATTCGTTAGAAGCTAAGTTCACCAGCACTGGAGTATCCTGATTTTGTAAGGCGGCATTGAGTTGCTCCGTAATACGATCGCCCCAGAATTTATACAGGTTATCTCCCCGCGAATTGGTTAACGGGGTTTTCATTTCTAATCGGTAGGGCTGCATCAGGTCTAATGGACGGAGTAAGCCGTATAGCCCGGAAATAATCCGTAGGTGATCCTGAGCGAACGCAAACTCCAACTCGGAGTATTCATCCACCGCAATGTCGGTGTACACATCGCCCTTAAACGCTAACAGTGCTTGCCGGGCATTGTCCTCGGTAAAGGGCACCGAGAAATGCTGATAGCGCTCGTGGTTGAGGGTAGCAATCTTCTCACTAACGCTCATCAGTTGTTCAATATCGGTAACCGACTTTTTACGCAGCTCTTTTACAAGCTTCTGAGATTCATTAAGCAGCACCGGCTGACTGGTAGGCAGGTCTTTAACATTAACTGAATTATCGGAAAAATCTTGAGTTTTGGAAGGAGATAAGATCGTGAGCATGCAATTATTCTAGTTGAAAATGGATAGTAGTCGCCGCGCGATTGATAATTGAAAATAACTATCAGTACAAAATTCAAAATCAATCGTTGAGTACGAGCCAATTAATTTGAAATAAGCAAATATAAGTAACGCTTCAATAGCGAAGATAATAATCAAACTGTAATTTGTGGCGAGGTGTTATGCTTTGGAGTGTGTTGTTCCTGTAATCGGCGGCTAATACGCTGAAAACGAAGGGTTAACAAAATAGCGGCAATAGTGAGACTCAGCAGTAATCCGATCCAGATACCCTGCGGTCCCCAGCCCAAGCCGAAGGCAAATCCGTAGCCAGTGGGCAAGCCAATGACCCAGTACGCAATTAATGTAATAATGGTAGGGATCTTCACATCGGCCACACCCCGCAGTGTCCCTAGGGCTACCGCCTGGCAGCCATCCGATAGCTGAAAAAAAGCCGCGATAATCAATAGCGATCCGGCCAGTTCAATTACGGGTAGTTCGTCAATATAGAGCGAAGGCAGCCAGTGGTTGAGCGTAATGAATGCCACTGCCGAAACACTCATCAGCACCAAACTCATAAGTATGGCACTAAAACCTACCCGCCGTAAATTGGGAAAGTCCTTCAATCCCAACTGATTCCCCACCCGCACAGTAGCGGCGGCGGCCAATCCGGTGGCTACCATATAGCTTACCGCCGACAGGTTAAGCGCGATCTGATGAGCCGCCAGAGCAGTAGCTCCCAACCAGCCCATCATGATGGAAGCAAAACTAAAAGCCCCTACCTCGAAAATGTACTGTAAGCCAGTGGGGATCCCAATTTTTAGCATGCGGATAATTAGCGCTGGGCGCAGTTGTGAAGCTAATTTTGCCGTAGCCGGAAACCACTTAGCCCGGAACACATAGGCAGCCATGACCGCCGCCATAATAATTCGGGACACCAACGTAGCTACTCCGGCTCCGTTTAGCCCCAACTCGGGAAATCCGAAGTGCCCGTAGATTAGTAGGTAGTTTAAGCCAATGTTGACTCCGTTAGCGCTAAGGGTAATCAGCATGGCGGTGCGGGTAAAGGAAAGTCCTTCGGCAAACTGCCGGAAGGTCTGAAATATCATGAACGGAATAAGAGAGAACGCCAGCAGATTAAGGTAAGGGGGTGTCAGTTCTACTACCTGTTCCGGCTGGTTCATCAGGGGTAGTAGACGGCCACTAATCATAACTAATCCGCAGAAAATAAAACTGGCGATCACGTTAATCACCGCTCCGTGCTGAAATATCCGTGCGATTTGGCGGGTATTCTGCTCCCCGTCGGCGGCCGCCACCAGCGGAGTGATGGCAATGGATAAGCCAATACCAAACATAAGCACCAGAGAGAACAAACTATTAGCCAGCGAAACTGCTGCCAGGGGCTGAGTGCCTAATTCGCCTACCATAATACTATCGGCCACGCCCACCAGAATATGACCCAACTGGCTGAGCATAACCGGGTAGGCAATTAGAAAAGTTTTCTTTATGTGGGTTCGGTAGGGTTGAGTGGGCAAAGTGGGTTAAGGTCTGGATGAAAAATTTACAAAACCCAAACTTACGAATTCCAAACGAGCAACCATCGGGAACTTAAACGTACTTAAGATTTATAACAACAAAATGGTCTAATGGTCTCAAACTCGCACTTTATTGTTACTCGTCATTTATATCTTATATCGGTAGTGTCCAATAATTTTAAAGTCAAACAGACAATCTGCTAAGACTTGCCCACTACCAATATTGTGAACTATTAAGTTGCGCTTTCCATCTTTAGATTTTTTGTCTACTACAATTCCAATATGGGTTGTTGCCCCGCCTAAATTCCAGCAAACAATATCTCCGGGCGCATAGTCTCTTGCATCATTTGATATTGGTTTTTCCTCACCTTTCCGCCGAAAAAATGTCATTAAATTCGGAACCCGACGATGGTCAATATTTCTATCAGTTGCTGTAAGCCCCCAAATATTAGGATAAGCACTAAAATTGGCTTTCATATCTTCGTGAACTTCTTTTTGCAGATCAATTCCGATTTTACGGTAGGCACGAATTACTACATCTGTACACACTCCTTTATTGCTGGGGACATCTCCATTTGGATAGTCAATGGAAAAATAACTCGGGTCGTAAGTTACCTCTTGCTGCGTCAGTTCCAGGGCGCACTCCGACAAATTAACTTGCCTAATTTCTGTTTGAGAAAAACAAACATCGAGGCTAAAAAATGATATAATGAATAACGTTTTGTTCATAGGTATGCCAGACTAACTAGGTTTTGAACAGACGGGCAACTTTGAATAGTCCTGCCATACTTATGGCATCGGTAATGCGGCCATCCATTACGTACCTAATGGCCTCTTTTAGTGGAAGTCGCTTGATTTGTAGATCTTCGGTATCGTCAAATTCGGTTTCGCCGGGGGTTAAATCCTGCGCCAAAAAGATGAATCCTTCCTCATCGGTTACCGAATTGGAGGTGTGAATACGCATAATGTTTTCCCAGCGCTGGGCCGAAAGCCCGGTTTCTTCCTTCAGTTCACGCTTGGCTGATTCCAGCGGACTATTGGCTTTGCTACCTCCGCCCATCGGAATCTCCCAAGAGTATTCATCCAGCGTGTAGCGGTATTGGCCTACCAGCCAGGTGTGCATTTCCTCATCAATCGGAATCACCCCAATAGCCAGATTCTTAAAGCTTACTATTCCGTAGATGCCTTTGCCCCCACGAGGGTTGATGACCTGATCTTCGTACACCTCAATCCACGGATTATCGTATACCTGCTTTCGGTGTAGGGTTTGCCAGGGGTTTTTGCTACTAATTAACTTCTCCATAATTTTCGTGAGTAGACTACTGAAATTTACTCAATTAGTAGCAAAAGACAGGGTAGATGTAATAAATGAGAGGGAATATCTGGTATTCTACCAGAAAAATTTGCGTAGCACCTCGAAAAAATAGTACCTTGAGATCTGCTGACCTACTAGACTGACCAAACGCCCTCCTTCATTTTTTTCTAGTCCTCCAGCTTCTTAAAAAAATCCCACATCACAATACCGATGCTCACCGACACATTCAGTGAGTGTTTGGTGCCAAACTGAGGAATTTCCAGGCAGGTATCAGCTTCGGCGACTATCTCATCCTCCACCCCAAAAACTTCATTCCCGAAGATAATGCAATATTTACCATCGTGGTAGGGCATAAAGTCTTGTAAGGGAACACTTTCATCCACCTGCTCAACACAGATAATTTTATATCCGGCTTCACTGAGTTCTTCTACCGCCTCACTGGTTTTCTCGCGGTAGGTCCAGGATACCGATTCGGTAGCCCCCAGGGCGGTTTTATTAATATCGCGGTGGGGTGGTTGGGCGGTAATACCGCAGAGATAAATTTTCTCAATCAGAAAAGCATCGGCAGTGCGGAAAGCAGATCCTACATTGTGCATACTGCGTACATTATCCAATATCACAACAATAGGACGCTTTTTGGCGGCTTTGTAATCATCCACACTCAGCCTACCCAATTCCTCATTTTTTAATTTTCTCATAGGTTGTATCGGTTGGCCTCCACGGTAAAGGAGAACGATTTTTTGTAACTTAACAAGATAACTTTAATTAGAATTGTTTCGCCACGAATTTCTTTTGTCAAACCTTGCCCGAACAACTACATTTGTAGAATCTGTCAAGTGCTAAAGTAACACAACTATGCCTGCCTCCAAGAATAAATCTTCCAAGAAAGATACCCCCCTCATGCGCCAGTATAACCGGGTAAAAACCCAATATCCGGGGGCAATCTTATTATTTCGGGTAGGCGATTTTTACGAAACGTTTGGGGAAGATGCTATTACCGCCAGTAAGGTACTGGATATTGTGCTGACCAAACGGGCCAATGGTTCGGCTTCGGATGTGGAACTAGCCGGGTTTCCGCACCACGCGCTGGATAATTACCTCACCAAACTAGTACGGGCGGGTTACCGGGTAGCCATTTGCGATCAACTGGAAGACCCGCGCTTTGCCCGAGGAGTAGTGAAGCGGGGTGTGACTGAGTTGGTAACTCCCGGTTTGTCATTCAACGATCAGGTGCTGAACCAGAAGCAGAACAATTACCTGGCTTCCGTACATTTCGGAAAACAGCAAATAGGGCTAGCTCTGCTGGATGTATCAACCGGGGAGTTTCTGACCGCCGTGGGTTCTCAGGAGTACGCTGAAAAACTTATTCAGAGCTTTGCCCCTTCCGAGATTTTGTACTGCAAAAACTGCCGCTCCCAGTTTCAGCAGATTTTCGGTGATGAGCATCCGACTTACCGCCTGGACGAATGGCTGTACCACCATGACCATGCCTACGAAAAACTCACCACCCACTTTAAAACGCCCAGCCTAAAGGGCTTTGGGATAGATGCTTTAACCGAAGGTATTATTGCCGCCGGTGCAATATTACATTACCTGGAAGCCACCGAGCACCATAAAGTGCAGCACATTACGGCGATTGCCCGGCTGGAAGCCAACCGCTACGTTTGGCTGGATAAATTCACTATTCGTAATCTGGAGCTAGTGCACGCCCAGCAGGAGGGTGGCGTACCGCTAATTGACGTACTCGATTGCACCAGCACCGCCATGGGGGCTCGCTTGCTGCGCAAGTGGATGGTACTGCCGCTGAAGTCGGCTAAAACGATTGAGGAGCGGCTAAATACAGTAGAGGCTTTACTGGCTCAACCAGAGTTACATCAGGCGGTAGAAGAGCATTTGAGGACCATGAGTGATTTGGAGCGACTGATCTCTAAAGTGGCGGCAGGGCGTATTAACCCCCGGGAGCTGATTCAGTTAAAGAATTCCTTACAGCAGGCCGTTCCTATCCGCGAACTATTATCAATCTCTGACCAAGCTTCGCTTCAGAAAATAGCCCAGCATCTACACCCCTGTCAGGAGCTACTAGAGAAGATCGAACAGCAACTGAAAGAAGATCCGCCGATTGTTTCTAACCAAGGGAATTTGATAAAAGATGGGGTAGACGAGCAGTTGGACGAGTTGCGGAGTATTGCTTACTCAGGCAAAGATTATCTGGCCCAGATACGGGAACGGGAAGTAAAAAATACCGGAATTTCGTCGCTCAAACTGGCCTACAATAAAGTGTTCGGCTACTACCTGGAAGTGTCTAACGCGCACAAGAATAAAGTGCCCGAAGGCTGGATTCGTAAGCAAACCCTGGTTAATGCCGAGCGCTACATTACCGAAGAGCTCAAAACTTACGAAGAGAAAATTTTGAACGCCGAAGAGCAACTAGTGCAGATTGAGCAGCGCCTGTTTCAGCAACTGGTGTTGTTCGCTACCCGCTTCGTGAAGGAAGTTCAGCAGAACGCCCGTACGCTGGCCCGACTGGATAGCCTTTCGTCTTTTGCCAAAGCCGCGCAGCAGTATCGCTACGTAAAACCCCAACTGCTCGATTCGGATAAAATTGAGATCAAACAAGGTCGCCACCCGGTAATTGAACGGCAACTGCCACCAGGTGAGCCTTACGTTCCCAATGATATCCAGCTAGATGGCGAGGAGCAGCAGATCATGATTATTACCGGCCCTAACATGGCTGGAAAGTCAGCATTGCTTCGGCAAACAGCCTTAATTGTACTGATGGCCCAGATGGGTTCATTTGTGCCGGCCGAAGCCGCTGAAATTGGGCTGATTGATAAGGTGTTTACCCGCGTGGGAGCATCTGATAATCTGGCGAAGGGGGAATCTACCTTTATGGTGGAGATGAACGAAACGGCCAGCATTATGAATAACCTAAGCCACCGCAGCTTGGTGCTGATGGACGAAATTGGGCGTGGCACCAGCACTTACGACGGTATATCCATTGCTTGGTCGCTGGTAGAGTATTTACACAATCACCCGAAATGCCGTGCCAAAACACTGTTCGCTACCCATTATCATGAGCTAAATCAGTTGGCTAATGACTTACCTCGGGTGAAAAACTATAATGTGGCGGTGAAGGAAGTAGGAAATAACATTCTGTTTATTCGCCAGCTGCGGGAAGGAGGAAGCCAGCATAGCTTTGGCATTCACGTAGCACAGATGGCCGGAATGCCTACTCAGGTGGTACAGCGAGCCAACGAAATTATGCACCATCTGGAACGGGATAAAATCAGCCAATCTGATCACGAAGCCCTAAGCAGTGTGCCTAAAAACCAGACCCAGCTTCAGTTATTTGAGCTAGATCCCCGTTGGGCGCAAGTGCAGGAGATTCTTCAGCATACCGATATTAATACGCTGTCTCCGATTGAAGCGCTGCTCAAACTGAACGAGATTCAGATGTTACTGCAGGCTCAGACCTGCGAGTAGGGTGTTGGCTCCAAGAATACCCGGTGTATATTCGATACGGAGTTAGCGTACTTGGGTAAACCCGATACTCGCTTCCATTCCGGGTGGTCAATAAATTTTTTCCAGTTGGCGTCCCGCTCCTCCATATCGCGGAAGGTTAGCATATAAGTAAGCTGCGGAAGGTGTTGCCCGATCAGGGTCTCCCCGAAAAAGACCGGATCAAGCCCCGTTTCATAGAAGATAGGAAGTTCATCGTCGTTGAACATGGCAACCTTGCGATGCACAGCATCATCGTTGAATCCTTCGTAGGTTCGTAGCTCAAAAATTCTTTCCTGAGCCTCCGGCACCTTCATTTGCGGAATAGCCGCAAAGGCTCGCATCAGAGAACTTTGGTAACGAACGAATTGGGGGGTGGTAGGAGAATCACTTTCGGCGAAGGAGGCGCTATTTTCCTGATAGACTGCTTGCTCCAGCATGGTAGGGGTGCTTTGCGCAAACTCTTCCAAGTTGTTGAAAGGAAGCAGTAGATGCAGGCGAGGCGGATCGGATAGTCCCATCTCGGTAAATACGCCTATATTTTTTATGCCGATGGCATTCATGGCGGGTAAAACAGCTTTCTGGAGATATTCGCCGAATGCGTTCATTTTACCCCTCGACTTTAGTTGATAGGTACGCCATTCGTAGTACTGCTGGTCAGCAGCGGTGGTAGGTCGGGAAAAAACACCAACGCTAGCGGCAGCGAAAGTAGATTGCTGAATAAAGTTTCTTCGGTTCATAAAAGGTTGTGTCTAGGAGTGGGTGGTTATTTCGTTAGAAATATATTGTTCTAGTTTATCGAATTGCCGCGTTAGCTGCTGGATTAAGCGATCGGAGGAAGTGGCTGAAGACTTTCCACCCACAAAGCTTTTGGCCTGCTCCAGCAAAATCTCCAGCGTATTTAATTGTAGCAAGCGAACGTACGACATTATTTTGTGACAGTTGAACCGCAGGGTTTCTTCGTCCTTTCGCTGGATGGAGGTAATGATCTTAGGAAAACATTCCAGTGTCAGCCGCTGAATCTGCTCCAGTATTTCTACGTATCCAGCCGGATCATCTTCGTATAGTTCGAGCAGTTGATCGAATCTGGGGTTAATCCCTGATAATGCAACTACTTCCGCCTCCTCGCTTTCGGTAGAGGATGAGTCGGTAGTAGATCGCTGCTTAGCTAAATCCGCTAATTTTTGGTGCAAATCCCAGGGGTTAATCGGCTTTGAGATATAGTCGTTCATCCCCGTCTCCTGAATTCGCTGCTTGGTTCTGTCCGATACTGAAGCCGTGAGGGCAATAATCGGAATATTTTCGTAGTGCGAATCTTTTAGGTTTCTGATTTCGCGCGTGGTTTCGTAGCCATCCATCTCAGGCATTTGAATGTCCATCAAAATCAGATCGAACTGGTTATTCTTTACTTTCTGGAGAGCTTCCAGGCCGTTCAGGGCAGTATCAAGTTGTACATCCCACTTGTTAGAAAGCCCTTCCATGAGTAATTGGTTAGGAATAACATCCTCCACGTACAATACCCTGAGGCCTTCTAGCGACTGGAATTCGGCCATAAAACTTTGGGTGGAACTTTCCTGAGTCTGATTCAATTGATCTGATTTTCCGAAAGGAAGAGCCACGCGAAAGGTAGTTCCCTTCCCTTCGGTACTCTGCACCGAAATAGTGCCCTTCTGTAGTTCCACAATATTCTTGACAATGGATAACCCCAGACCGGTACCACCGTATTTGCTAGGGCCAGCCTGCTGATAGGGTTCGAAGACAATTTGGAGCTTCTCTTCAGGAATTCCGATGCCGGTGTCAGCTACTTCAAATAAAAGAATGTACTGTTCACTTTCTTCCTTTTCCATATATACACTCAGTACAATCTGCCCTTCTTCAGTAAACTTTACGGCATTATTTAATAGATTGTTCAGTACCTGACCTAACCGGTTAACATCGCCCAGCACAAAGGTAGGTACTTCGTCTTCTATCAGCAGACGGAATAATATTCCCCGATCATTTACCAGGCTCTTGTAGGTTATTTTGATACCCTGAATAAACTCAATCAGATTGAATTCCCGGTTTTCTAACCGTAACTGCCCAGCTTCTATTTTAGAGAGGTCCAGAATATCGTTGATGAGGGCGGTGAGATTATCTCCAGAAAACTTCAGGGTTTGCAGTAACTTTCTCTGATCTTCGCGAGGGTTGCTTTGTAGCATCAGGTGGGTCATGCCCAGCACCGCGTTCAGGGGGGTGCGGATTTCATGGCTGATTTGAGATAAAAACTTCTCCCGCGACTTAAACGATTCTTCGGTAGAACCCTGACTCTTTTTTAGCTCCAGTTCGCGGTTTTTACGATCGGTAACGTCTACAATTCGTAATACAATCACATCACCCTGCTGCATAGCCCCACTGGTTAGAGGCTTAACGGTGGTGTTGCCCCAAAAGGAACGTCCACCAGGAGTAGTATACTGTATATCTTTAGTAGCATAATCAGCACCCTGACCTAAAAACGAGCGCAACTGTTCGCCTACTCGCGGCTCCCAGGCCGATAAGAACTCAGTGCCAATCAACTTGGAACGATCTTGCTGTAGGAGGGCGGTTGCTGATGAGTTTGCTTCCAGAATAACGAGATTTTCAGACTGAAGCAGAAAGACTGCGTCGGGCAGATGATCAAGTACCAATTGAAATAACCTTGGGTCAGTAGAATTCATTAGATGTAATGTGGCGAATAAGGCAGGTGGGCCTTCATCTTCTTTAATCGTTTTAAAAGCTAGTTCAAAAGGTTGATGGGTACTGTCTTTCTTCTTGACAAGACACACTAAGTTAGGAACATTTTGGGAAACAGCCGACCGTAAACGGTTTTTTGCTAGTTGAGCCGCGCCGCCAGAAATCAGATCTGCTATATCCGAACCAATTAATTCCTCGGGAGCATAACCTAACACGCTGTGCACCGCCGGACTAGCGTACTGAATGGTTAGATTATCGTGAAAAAATAATACAACTTGCCCTTGGTGAGGACTTACCGTTGTCTTACGGTGAAGCAGGTCTTCAGCAGACAGAGCGTATTCTTCAGTTAGCTCTCTGGCATGATATTGATTATCAGCAGCATCATCCCACCGAAGAGCCGTATAGGCTAGTTGACCATAATGAGTGAAAAAACGATCGATAGTTGCATTTACAACCCGGTAGGTACGAGTGGGCTGAATCAAGCGTAACGGAACAGTGGTGCTGACCGGATTGCTACCCGATGCCTGATGAGTCAGAATTTTAGGGTGATCATCAGGATGAACTAGTTTAAACAAGGATAATAAGCTAGACTTTTTGGGCGAAGACAGCGTATCTGCCGCTGCCGGGCTAATATAGCTTACAGCGTAGTCTGCATCTGCAAGAATTAACTTCTCAGTAGTTTGGTTGTACGTCGGCATGTTAGTTTCCACCGAGGAGATCCTCTCGTTAGCGACCAGTAGACTTAACTTCCTATTAGTGTATATTCGGCTTATAAAATTAGTAACTCGTACTAATTGACCGTCCTCTTTAGCAGCAATATAGCGATACTCAGAAGATAGTACGCCTTTTTGAGTATCTTTCTCAATCCTTTGCCTCAACTCTTCGCGCTGCGTTGGTGCAATAAATTGCAAAAATCCAGCTCCAGTATAATAATCTGCTAGTCGGCGGTCAAGTTTTCGCTTAGCATTATTATTTACAAATAGACAGTTAAATTGCGCATCGTACGCTGATATTACATCGGTAGAATGGTCAACAATATGTTTGTAGAAGGAGGCCGCTTCTCCGCTAGGGTACGCTCGGTTTATTTTCTCAAGAATAACTGTGTACAAGTTTCCTTGGGGGGTGTTGGTGCTGTTTAGCCAAAGCTGTACGGGTATCTGAAGGGGTTGAGCAGTCAGTAGGGCCTTGATACTGAAAGTAGAAGCGGCAGCTGAGTTAGCCGCTGTCAGGAAACCTCGTAACTCATCATGAACATCTTCTGACAGTAGGGAAAATATTGAAGGTTGGCTGTTGTCTGGTAGGTCTGGCCAAAGGAGATAGGCGGGCGAGTTGAGATAAAGTACGCTTCCCCGCTCATTAAGTAGCAGGATAGCTTCATCTTCATTCCCAAAAAGATCACTCAACCTATTTTTTGTCATACTGATACTTGACCAAATGCAAATATAAGAAAAAACTTACTAATGTAATATTTCTACTTTTGTTTTTAATTTTTTTGATAAATATTATATCAATTAGCTGAGTAGTTCAAAGCGAAATACCTGAGGAAACCTATGATACGTTGCCTCTTAAGGCAAAGTCGTCACCTGCAAAGGATAAAAAGTTGCTGTAAAGCACCTTTCTGTAGAGAATAATTAGCTAATTTGCGGCTATGAGTTGGTCGGATCACAAAGACTTATCGGTAGCCGAACGCATTGCTCGGATGTACCTCACCATTGGTGTAATTAAACTGAATGCTGAGCGTCCTTACACTTGGAGTTCAGGCTGGAAGTCGCCTATTTATTGCGACGGACGGATTGCTCTCTCGTATCCACACGTTCGAACCTACATCAAGTACGAATTAGTAGAGGTAGTACGGAAGAGGTTTTCGGAAGTAGATGCTATTGCCGGAGTAGCTACGGCGGGTATCCCTCAGGGAGCCTTAGTAGCCGATGCACTGGATTTACCTTTCCTTTACGTACGACCCAAGCCTAAAACCCACGGTATGGCCAACTTGGTGGAGGGAGAAGTTACCCAGGGGCAAAAAGTAGTACTGATTGAGGATTTGGTTTCTACCGGAGGTAGTTCAGCCAAAGCCGCCGCCGCGCTAGACTTATCCGGATTAGAAGTACTAGGCTTAGTCTCTATCTTTACTTACGGATTTGACCAGGCTCGGGAACTGTTTGCTAACGCTGAAATTCCATTTGTATCACTGTGCAATTACGATGTGCTGATTAAAGAAGCGGTAGAGCAGAACCTGATCTCTACCACTAGCCTCTCATCACTGCAAAGTTGGAGAAAATCGCCTAGTACCTGGGGAGCGTAGAAATTTATAGTTTAAAGGTCCAGACTGGTCGCTTAGCATGGTTTACTACATCTTCAGCGATGCTACCACTCAGCAGACGACTAATGCCAGTGCGGCCATGAGTCCCTAGGGCAATCATATCAGCATCAATATCCTCAGCGAAATAAATAATACCATCCTCTTCCGGATCGTCATTATACACATTCATAGTATAGTTTTCCAGTTTGTATTCCTCCGCAAACTTTTTCATAGCCTGTTTGTAGTAGCGGTCGTTTTCAAAGTTACTGGGGGTATTAATGCTAACAAGATGAATGGTAGCATCAAATACTTTCTGAAGCTTTACTAGTTGCTCAATCAGTTTGGAATAATCATCGCGAAAATTAGTGGCAAACGCAATATCTTTGATGCTATCGGTAGAGACCGGAGATTTTACTGACAATACGGGGCAGTCTACGCGGCGCACTACTTTCTCAGTGTTAGAGCCTACAAAAATTTCTTCTAATCCTGATGATCCTCTAGTTCCTATCACCACTAAATCTACTTCATGTTCGGCAATACTTCGGGAAATATGCTCAAACGGATGTCCCACTTCCACCAAACCTTCCAGCTTTATGTCAGAGTATTTTCCCTCAACCGCCATCTCATCAAACTTCTTTTTGGCTGCTTCAATTAGCCGAACAAAATAAAGGTTATCCGAAGCATCGGGCATAGAGACTTCGCCTAATGCACTAAAGGAAGAGCCGTGCGGAGCCTCCACTACGTTAAGTAATTGTACCTGAGCGTTACTTTTTCGGGCAATATCGGCGGCCATATCCAATGCGTAGGTAGCTTGGTCAGAGAAATCAGTAGGAACTAAGATGGTTTTCATGAGTATCAATTTTAGTGGTAGTGCAAATATATATCTCTAATGTAGTATACGAAAAATGAGGCAGGTTTAGCCTGAAAAAGTTTAATATAATTAAAGTAGGTGTCCTACTCCGAAGGTTAGCACGTACACTAGCGTAGAAAGTGCTAGCTGTCGCAAATAAGGGTCAAGTTCTACTGCCTGTGTTTTATTTTGTACGGCCAGGCCATTACGAATCAGTAGTGGCACACTGAGCAGAAAAATCCACTGATACATCGTATCGTATGAGAGGAGCACAAAAAGTACTGAGCAGAGTACACCTCCTATTAATAATAGCCAATGGTAAACTACCGCTCGGCTTCGTCCTAACCGTACCGGAATAGAACGCTTACCAGCTAACTGATCTGTTTTTATATCGCGGATATTATTGACATTGAGTACAGCCACCGAAAAAAAACCGCAGCTTAAGGCTGGAAGCAGAAACAACCAGTGCACGTAGCCGGTATGTAAATAGAACGAGCCCATCACCCCTACCAGGCCAAAGAAAATCAGGACTGAAATATCTCCTAAACCTACGTAGCCGTACGGTCTGTAACCTGCCGTATAGGTAACTGCTGCTGCAATGGCTAGCAGACCTAAAACTAAAAAAATGGTTAACACCCAAATATTCCACTGAATACCAACGAACAGTAAAATAACCCCGCTCATAAACGATAGCAGCGCAAACAGGGTCATAGCTCGCCGCATAGCCGCAGGAGAAATGGCACCCGACTGCACTGCCCGAGACGGGCCTTCCCGTTCTACACTATCCGCTCCGTGGATAGAATCCCCGTAGTCGTTGGCAAAATTAGAGAGCACTTGAAGAAATACGGTGGTCAGTACCGTAAGCAAGAACACCGCCCAACGGAATTCTCCTACCGAAGCCGCCAGAAATGCGCCCATGCCAATAGAAGCCAAAGCCAGCGGCAATGTCCGGGGGCGTGCCGCCGTTATCCAATCACGAGGGGTAGGCATAGTAATACTATTTAATCCTTAATTTATAGTTGACGCTCACCAGTTGGCTGGGTATTTAATAGTAATTTTTCTAAGATCTAGAAATTAGTTGAAATTCATAGAAATTGAAGTTATCAGGTCGCATTTCCTAATTTCTATAAATTTCAAGTATCCGGTTTCTACCAACTTCTAATTTTTAACCTTCAACGGTTACATCTGCTCAGGAGCCTGAATACCTAACAAACCTAGTCCGTTACGAATGGTTTTGGCTACTGCCAACGATAAAGATACTCGGAACCGAAGTGCACTAGAATCTTGCTCAGCAAAAATAGGTACCTCGGTGTAAAAGCGATTGTAAGCTTTCGCCAGCTCAAATATGTACTGAGCGATAACGGACGGAGTATACTCAGCCCCGGCCAACTGAACTTTCTGAGGAAATAGGGTAAGTAACTCTACTACTTCCTGTTCAATCGGATGAATTGATTCTAACTTGCTAAAGGCATCACTATCAAAAGCGTCAATTCCTTCTTGGGCTGCTTTTTGCAGAATGGCAGCAATACGAGCGTGAGAATACTGAATAAAGGGAGCGGTATCGCCCTGTAATTGTACCGATTCCTCTGGATTGAACAGCATACGCTTCTTAGGATCGACCTTAAGGAGAAAATATTTAATAGCTCCTAGCCCCAGCATCTGAAATAACTCGTTAGCCTGCTCAGAGCTTAACTCATCGATTTTCCCTAGTTCTTCGGTTTTTTTACGGGCCTGGTTCACTACCTCGTCAATCAGATCATCTGCGTCTACTACGGTACCCTCTCTTGATTTCATTTTTCCAGAAGGAAGATCCACCATACCATAGGAGAGGTGGTATAACCCATCGGCGTAGCTGCGACCGAGCTTCTTCAGGATAGTAAATAGCACTTTGAAGTGGTAGTTCTGTTCGTTACCTACTACATATACCATTTTATCAAAGGGCCAGTCGCGGTAACGTAGTTCGGCAGTGCCTAAATCCTGGGTCATGTATACCGAAGTACCATCAGTCCGTAACACCAACTTTTCGTCTAACTTCTCGTCGGTTAAGTCAATCCATACTGAACCATCGTCTTTACGGTAAAATACGCCCTTAGCCAATCCTTCATCTACAATATCTTTTCCAAGCAGGTAGGTGTCTGACTCGTAGTAGATTTGGTCGAACGAGACCCCGATTTTCTGGTAAGTAGCGTCGAAGCCAGCGTACACCCAGCCGTTCATCTTTTTCCACAGCGCCACGGTTTCGGCATCACTCCGTTCCCATTGCTGAAGCAAGCCTTGGGCTTCCTTGATAAGAGGTGCTTCTTTTTTGGCCTGTTCCTCCTCGTAGCCCTGAGCTACCAGTTCCTGAATTTGAGCTTTGTAGTGCTTGTCAAACTCCACGTAGTATTTACCTACCAAATGGTCACCTTTCATGCCTGCGCTTTCGGGGGTTTCGCCGCTTCCGAGCTTCTGGTAGGCCAGCATCGACTTGCAAATATGAATACCTCGGTCGTTGATAATATTTACCTTATGCACCGCGTAGCCGTTTGCTTCCAGGATTTGGACCATAGCGTAGCCCAAAAAATTATTACGAAGGTGCCCCAGATGCAGTGGTTTATTTGTGTTGGGCGATGAAAACTCGATCATCACCTTCTGTCCGTTTTTCCTCTGAAATCCGTAAGGTAGCTCACCTGATTGGTATTCCCGTACAACCTCGCCTAAAGCTTTAACCCATACTGAGTCGGCTAGCTCCAGGTTGAGAAAGCCTTTTACGACGTTAAAATTCTTAATGATATCGGTGTGCTCCTTCAAGTAATTCCCAATAGTTTCTGCCGTTTGAGGTGGGATCTGACTGGAAATACGGGCGTAGGGAAAAGTGACAAAGGTGTGCGATCCGGCGAAATCTTTTCGGGTAGGCTGCAGACTTACTTCACCCTCCGCGAATGTATGTTGATAATGATACTGAAACGCGGCTTTAATACCCTCCGTAATTTGGTTTTCTATATCCATAAAAATCAATTCTTCATTCCAAAAACTGGGCGTCCAGATTTTAAGTTTGGATTTCTTCTAAACCCTGAACTTTGTACTCGGGACTTTTCTAACTTACTACCAAGGATTGCAAAGATGTTAAAATTATGAGAATATTGCATTCTCACCGCTAACCCCTATTTTTTAGCCCCCTCCATGCGAAAGTACGTTGATCTGATTCATAAAACTTTTGATTTTCCTACGCCTGATTTTGAAGTCAATCAGGAAGGTCTCCGGTTTTATGACATCCCGCTGATGGAAATCATCCGCAAATTCGGAACTCCCTTCAAGCTTACGTATTTGCCGAAAATCAGCGATAGTATCCAGCGGGCTAAGCGTATGTTTCAGGAATCGATGCACAAGTATGGATATCAGGGGGATTATCGCTATTGCTATTGTACGAAATCGTCGCACTTCGAGTTTGTACTAACCGAAGCTCTGAAGAATGATATTCATCTGGAGACTTCATCTTCCTATGATATTCCCATCATCCGAAAACTACACGAGCAGGGCAAAATAAATCAGGATATACTCATCGTTTGTAATGGGTATAAACGCGATTTGTACCGGCAGTATATTGTTGATTTACTGAACGATGGTTTTCGCAATTGTGTGCCGGTACTGGATAATCTGGAAGAACTGCCCTACTACGAGCAGCAAGTGCATAATCCGTTTGATATTGGCATACGAGTGGCCTCAGATGAAACCCCTCGCTTCGAGCTGTATACTTCTCGTTTAGGCATTCGCTATAGCGACATAGTTGATTATTACCAGGCGCATTTGCAGAAAAACTCAAGGGTGCGGCTTAAGGTACTGCACATCTTCGTAAATCAGGGTATTGACGATTCAGCTTACTACTGGAGTGAACTGAACCGCTTTGTAGAGATGTACTGTGAACTGAAGAAAGTATGCCCTGATCTAGATACTATCGATATTGGTGGAGGGTTTCCGGTAAAGAATTCTCTTTGGTTTACTTACGAGTACGAATATATCGTAGATCAGATTATTGAAAATATCCAGAGCGTATGCCAGGAAAACAATACCCCAACTCCACACATTCTCACCGAATTCGGTAACTACACCGTAGGTGAAAGTGGAGCGACTATTTATTCAGTACTCGGGCAAAAGCAGCAGAATGATAAAGAGCTCTGGTATATGATCGATGGGTCATTTATTACCCAACTTCCCGATATTTGGGGGCTGAACCGTAAGTTCATTATGCTGCCGATTAATCATTGGGAAGAACCCTATCAAAAGATTAATTTGGGCGGTTTAACCTGCGATAGTATGGATTATTACAACACTGAAGCCCACCGTAACGAGTTGTTTCTACCCAAAATACCTGCTAACGAACCACTTTATATTGGCTTTTTCAACACCGGAGCTTACCAGGAGGCTATTGGTGGATACGGAGGTATTCAACATTGTTTGATTCCGGCACCCCAGCACATCGTAGTAGATCGTACTGAAGAAGGAAATTTTTCCTGCCAGCTATTTGCCTCGGAGCAGACAAGTGAATCTATGCTTCAGGTACTGGGATACGACTAACGGTTTACTATTGATTTCTAGTATCTCACTGGTTAAAAGTAGATTGTATTCTATTCTATTAAGAATCACTTTGTTCTAATCAGATATCAACGGATATGCTTTTATTCTTCAATTCAGTAATATCCATCGCATACTTTATCACCTTATTGGGATTGCCATTCTTATCTTTAACAGTTACATAGTAGCCACGAATATATAGTTCGGTGCCATCCTTGGCAATGCGCTTATACTCCCCTGGCAGTCTTTGGCCCGCTCGCAAGTTCTCCCAAAAGACCTGATATTCTTTTGACTTGGCGTAATCAGGTTCCACAAAGATACGATGATGCTGCCCCTGAACCTCATCCAGTTGGTATCCCACTAAGGACAGAAAGGGCTCGTTGGCAGTAACAATAGTACCATCTAGTTTAAATTCAATAGAAGCAATACCGCTCTGGTTAATAGCCTCAATGCGACCTTTCATTTCCATTGTCTTCCGCTCTACTTCCTCCTGCGTAGCCTGTAGCTCTTCCATATTCTGTCGCATCTCCTCTTCCTGCGACTGCATCTGTTCGGTCATCTGCTGCGATTCCCCCAGTAGTTGCTGGGTACGGGCGTTAATTTTAACTGATGATACAGTAGATGCAATACTCTCAGCAATTTTTTGCATGAACTCCACCTCGTAGGGCTGGAAATCTTCAAATGAAGCCAGTTCTATTACCCCGTGCACTTCTTCGTTTACCAGCAATGGTACAATCAGAATGCTGGTAGGATTGGCCTCGCCTAATCCTGAGGCAATAGAAATGTAATCGTTCGGTATATCAGTCAGATAGATAGTATCCTTTTCTTGCCAGGCCTGTCCGGCTAGCCCTTCCCCTTCGTGAATTTTTTGCTCCAGATACTTTTCACGGTCCCAGGCATAGCAGGCTTCTAACGTCATAAACGGCTCATCTTCCGTATCGTTCTGGATAAGGTATATTCCACCTTGATTAGCGTGTAAATAGGAAATCAGGTGGGAAAGAATAGTTTTAGTAAGTTCTTGTACGTTGTCGTTGTTTTGGCGAAGTATTTCCCCAAATTTAGCAGTTCCTTCAGTAGCCCAATTCCGAATTTTGTCCTCTTCCGCTACCTGCCGAAGGTTATCGCGCATATTCAGTAGTGAGTTACCCAGTACGTCTTCTTCGCTCAATGGAGTAAACTCAGCTGCGTATTCGCCTTTTCCAATATTTTCGGCAAAAGTTGAAGTATCTTTTAGTCCTTTTACTAGACCATCTACTGCGTCAGCCATTTCACCTACTTCGTCCTGCTTAAAGATTGAGTCATCATTACTGTTATTTTCGGGGAGTCTGCCTTGCCCTAATTGAATAATAACTCGTTGTAGATACTTAATCGGGCGAGTAAGTGATCGACTTAGGATTAAGGCACTAACTATACCGATCACTATTGTGATGGCTCCCAAAATCAGGATAATCTGTCGTAACCGAAGGTAAGAAGCAATATTTTCCGACTGGGCCATTTCTGCTTCAGCCTGTTTAATAGAACTTATTTCGCTAAGACGCTGGCGAATCTCACGGGTGCGCGGTAGCACTTCGTCTTCAATAGCATTTTCAGCCATTAGCTTAGCCATTGGATCCTCGTAATCTTCAAAAGAAACCAGGCTGGTCATAATTTCCTGCTCAGTTTGCATTAAAGCTTCAACCTGATTAAGAATTGTATCTAGCTGATGTAGCTGAGCGCTATCACTCCAGGCTTTACTTAGCTGCACCAATACCTCTTTTTCTTGAGGGTAAACTGCATGGAGATCTTTCAGAGCTTGCTTATTATAATTGTTGTTTTGCAGGTAAACCCAACTGGTAATCAGCTTTTCTGATTCGTTGACCATTCCAATAAAGCGGACGATAGCATCCGCAGACGGGTCAGTGACTTCGGCAGTATGCCGAGTAAGGTTAATTCCTGAATTGAGAGTAATAATACTAATGGTTGCATTGACTGTAAAAACAGCAATTAAGATTAAGAACCCTACCAGTATCTTACGACCAATTGAAAAACGCGCTTTTTTCATAACTGAGTTATTCCTGAAAGTAGTCTTTGTCTGTTTAATATCTTGATGTTGGATTTATCTACCCAGGCTGAACAAGTAGGTAGCCCGGATATACCTTTTGCAATAATGGCAGGATCAGCAGTATAAAAAAAAACGATCTATTAAGTTTGATTACAAGGTAATATCCGAATAGGATGTGTAGCGAAAAATGTACTCTACCATCTATCTGAAGAATTAATACCAGAAAAACAGTAATTTTACGTTTACTATTGCGAGGAAATAAAGTATGCAGTTATAAAGAGTGCACCATATTCGCTAAACGCTTGTTGAGATACATATACACGCTCGAAGCACGGTCTGCCCGATGTAATTTTTTTAGGTCGAACAATTTTCGATACCATGATTGATAAACTAGAAGCTATAAAAGCCCGGTTTGAAGAAGTAGGGCAACTTATGATACAGCCCGACGCGATGGCCGACATGAAGAACTATGCCAGGCTCAACAAAGAATATAGTGATCTTGAAAAGATCGTGAAAAAGTACGACGAGTATAGTCAGGTGCTGAACAACATTAAGAGTGCCAAGGAAGTACTGGAAACTGAGAAGGATCCGGATTTTAGAGAGTTGGCCAAGTCTGAGCTGGAAACGATGGAGCCCCAACAGGAGCAACTGGAAGAGGAACTGAAATACATGCTGATTCCGAAAGACCCGAACGATAGTAAAAACGTGATTCTGGAAATCAGGGCGGGGACTGGGGGCGATGAGGCTGCTATTTTTGCCGGTGACCTGTTCCGCATGTATAGTCTGTTTGCCGAAAGTCAGGGTTGGAATTTTTCGGTGATTAGCCTGACCGAAGGCACCGTAGGCGGCTATAAGGAAATTGTTACTTCTGTGTCGGGTGAAGATGTTTACGCTAAACTAAAATTTGAATCAGGGGTACACCGCGTACAGCGGGTGCCGGCTACCGAATCGCAAGGGCGGGTACATACTTCGGCGGCTACGGTGGCAGTGCTGCCGGAGGCCGAAGAGGTAGATGTAGAAGTGAATATGGGTGATGTACGCAAGGATACCTTCCGAGCATCCGGTGCAGGGGGGCAGCATATTAACAAAACTGAATCGGCGGTACGGCTGACCCATATTCCTACTGGGATCGTAGTAGAGTGTCAGGACGGACGTTCGCAGCACGCGAATTTCGATAAAGCCTTAACCGTACTTCGTTCCCGCATCTACGAAAAGGAGCTGGCCAAACAAAATGCTGAGATTAGCGACCAACGCCGGTCTATGGTGAAGAGTGGTGACCGTTCCGATAAAATACGAACATATAATTACCCCCAGAGTCGGGTCACCGATCACCGGATTAACTACACCGTATACAACCTACCTAATGTTATGGACGGCAGTTTGGAAGATTTTGTGGAGCAATTGCGCATCGCTGAAAACGCCGAAAAATTACAAGAGGGTTAGTAGTAAGTTGAAATGCTGGGGAGAATGCTGACGAAATGGGTAGGTGAAGCTGAAGAAGCAATTTGGCTGCTTTTGGGCATTGGGCTATTAGCTTCTGCCTGTACTCCAGAAGATGAGATAATTACTGACTCACCCTCGGTGTTGCTTAGCTTTAGTGCCGACACTATTCAGTTCGATACACTATTTACCACCGTTGGTAGTACTTCTCGGCTACTGAAGGTATACAATCCTAACCGAAATGCGGTAACGATTTCCGCCGTTGAGACAGGAAGAGGTAGCAGTTCTCCTTATACCGTACTACTGAACGGGCAACCCGGTCAGCGCTTCGAGGACGTACGGCTGCTGGGTGGTGACAGCCTGTTTCTAATCGTAGAAGTGCTTATTGACCCACAGAATCAGAATTTGCCCTTTTTAGTAAAGGATTCGCTTACGTTTCAGGTAAACGAGAACTTACAAGATGTGAAGCTAATTGCCTGGGGACAAGATGCGCATTTTCATCGAGGTTGGATTATTACTCGCGATACATTGCTAAGCGGAAACCGCCCCTTCGTCATCCAGGACTCTCTCTGGATTGCGCCGGAAGTTACCGTGAAGGTTGATTCGGGCGCCGCTTTCTACTTTGACAACCGGGCGTTCGGGCTGATAAATGGAGCATTGCAAACCGGAGGTACGGTTAATGCACCCGTGATTTTTCGTAATATCCGCACCGACGGTTCCTACGAAAACGCCTTCGGTCAGTGGGAAGGGCTTACCTTTACTAGTCTCAGTCAGGATAATCAGTTGAAGCATACCTTCGTACGTAATGCCATCAACGGAATTGTCATCAATACCCCCGATGCCGATACTATTCCGAATCTGACGTTAGCAAATTGCGTGATTGAGAATATGGCCGGCTACGGTCTGATTGCCATTGGTTCGGATATAGATGCGTACAACACCCTGATTCATAGCTGTATTCTTGGGTTGGCCTATAATGTAGGGAGGGGCTACTATCGTTACCGCCACTGTACTCTAGACAATAATAATGTGGACTATCCACGGGAAGATGAGTGGTTTTCGGTAGCATTCTCCGACACGATCTCTGATTTTGAAGTATCTATGCAGCCGTTTTACGGTGAAATGACCAATAACATTTTGTGGGGTAGCCTAACCAATGAACTTTTGGTGGTGCGATCGCAGCCGGAGCCAGAAACTATCGTTCGTATTAACACTAACCTACTAAAATCTAGCGATGACAGTTTTGAGGATAATATCTACAACGAAGACCCGCTATTCGTAGATCCGGTTATTTTTCAGTATGAGTTAGATAGTCTGTCGCCCGCGGTCGATCAGGGAATTCGTACAACCATCACTACAGATATTAACGGAAAACAGCGCGACGAACAGCCCGACCTGGGGGCGTTCGAGTACCAAAAACCCTAATCTATGCAAGTATTCCAAAGGGAAATTCGCTTACCCGCTCACTCCCGGGGTTTCCATTTAGTCACCCATTATATTGAGCGCGAATTTGAAGATATTCGTAATATCAAGGCCGGTATGTTGCAGGTATTCATCCAGCATACTTCGGCTAGTCTGACCATAAACGAAAACGCTGATCCCACCGTGCGGGGTGATTTTGAACGGCACATTAACCAAATGGTACCCGAAAACGCTCCCTACTACGAACATACGCTGGAGGGTCCAGATGACATGCCCGCCCATATTAAAGCCTCGCTGATGGGCAGTAGCGTTCAAATTCCGATTACTAACGGACGCTTAAACCTGGGAACCTGGCAAGGAATTTATCTATGCGAGCATCGCGACCACGGCGGCTCCCGTCGACTAGTACTTACTGCTTGGGGCGAATAAACAATGAGCAGTTAGCAATGAGCAATAACAAGTGACTGTAGGCTAGTAATAGTTCAGCAATTTAGCCATTCAACAATAGAGCAATCGAGCAATCCGACAAATGAACAACAACTGTGGACCGTGGACCATCGGCTGTAGACTGTGGGCTAATTATCAGTTTTTACTAGCGTCAAACAGTTTCTTTTTCTCTTCGCGAGTCAGGCTATCATAACCACTAGCTGATATTTTATCCAGAATAGCATCAATCTCTTCCTGTTTGGTCTTAAAGCTATTTCCCGATTTACTAGGGCGACCGTTCTTGGTCTTAGCGTTACGGTACGAAACCTTTACTTTGGGCTGGCGTACAAAAAAGCTCTTCACGAAGGTGAGAAACTGAGTAACGGGTTTACCCAAATCGTTACCCTTCTGTAATTGCTTAATAAACAAGAATCCAAGTCCAGCCCCAGCTAAATGCGCCAAATTTCCTCCTGCATTACTTCCTACCGAACCCACGTATGACATTATCACAAAAAACAGAGCAATGTACTTAATCCGAACCGGACCTAACAATATAAGGGGAATAGAGTAATTGGGCATAAACGTAGCCGCTCCCACTACCACTGCGTACACACCGGCTGAAGCTCCTACCATCTGAGAAGTTGCAACACTATCTTGGTAGTAAGGGATAAGGTTATACATCAGGATATAAAAAATACCTCCAACCAATCCTCCCAATATGTACAGATTTACTACCTTTTCGTCGCCTAGAAACTCCCGAATGATTTTGCCGAACCAGTAAAGAAACAATAGGTTAAAAAGAACGTGGAAGAAACCTTCATGAGTAAAAAAGTAGGTGACCAGCGTCCAAGGGCGATAGATGAATTTTCCTAGGGCAGCCGGCAATGATAACTGTTCTACGATGATCCGATAGACGTTCTCTACCCCTGACATAGTAAGCGGCACCCAAATGATAAGCAGTGCTACAAATATGATCAAGTTGATCACAATAATCTGCATGAGGCCGTTGTTGGGCCGCTGAAACGCATATTTTAGTTCATCTAATATATTATTCATCGTCTAATACTAGTAAAATACATCGCGTTTATCTTTCCAAATCTTTAGTAAGATAAAGGCAAACAACATACCTCCCAAGTGAGCAAAGTGCGCTACGTTATCTCCCGGCTGGCGAGAGAACCCCGCCCATAATTCATATGATCCGTAAAACAAAACAAGATACTTTGCCTTAATGGGAAATGGAAATAATACAGTGTTGGGAAATAACAACCCGAAAGCCATCAAAATTCCGAAAACTGCTCCTGAAGCACCTACCATCGGAATATTTGATTTGCTTTGTACGATCTCGCGTACCAACTGTCGGCTTTGGCTTACGTACGAACTGCTGTTTGGGTTGTCGTAGAAACTATCTACCAAATTTTTTATCTGGTTACTACTTCGATAGGCATACTCGGCTTCTTCCAGTACAAAGGTAGATAAGCGGTCAGGATTTGTTTCTACCAATACACGGTCAGCAGCTACCTCTAATTGGTGCACCTCGTAATAATTTACCGCTGAATACAGCAGACTAGCTCCTAATCCAGTAATTATGTAAAAAAGAAGAAACCGCTGACTGCCCCAGACGCGCTCTAGCAATGATCCGAAAATAAATAATGCAAACATATTTCCGAATAAGTGCCATAAACTCCCATGAATGAACAGGTGGGTGAGAAACTGATAAGGGCGAAACGTTTCGGCGTTGAAGTAGCGTAAACCGAACAAGTTCACGAACATGTCGGTGGAAAACAGCAGCGACTGTAATGCAAAAATCGCAATGTTTATGATTAACAGGTTTTTTACCGTAGGGGTTAAGTTGCCGAACATATTATCGGGTAGTGAAAAACGTAGCTATTTTATCTAATTCTAATACGTGGGACGTTTTACGGCCGTCAGGAGCATAATCGGGATGAATGCAGCCAAACAAGCGATCAATCAGCGCCCGCATCTCGGCCTCGTTTAGCCGTTGGCCAGGCTTCATTGACATGCGTTTGGCAATGGAGCGAGCCATATTATCCCTTCGGCTCAGAGTCAGCTTTTCCTGATTGCTCTTGTACTGTTCAATAATACCCTCTAGCACCTCCTGCTCAGTTCCGGTTTTTACATCGGGTGGCACGCCCTGCACCACCAGCGTATCGTTTCCGGTCACTACAAACGAGAAGCCCATCGCTATAATTTCCTCTTCTAATTCCTTCAACAATTCCAAATCCGATAGCTGCATCCGAATGGTCTGAGGAAACAGTGATTGTTGAGAAACCGCTGACTTTTTCTCCAACGCTAACGAATATTGTTCGAATAAGATACGTTCGTGGGCTGCTTGCTGATCTATGAGCATCAATCCAGACTTTACGTGTACCGCTACGTAGGTATGATGAATTTGAAAGGGGGGATCGCTAGCCGCCTTCTTTTCTGACTCCAAAAACATTTCGCCGCCGTGTGCTGCCCGGTTTACCGCACTCTGTAATGTAACTGGGAGTTCCAATCCAGTCTTTTCGTCAGAAACCCCTTCTTCAGGGAAATCAAAGTGCGATTTTTCATCAGAGGGCTGATAGAGTGATTCCCAGTGTTCAAGATTAGCTTGCTTGTTGGGTTCGGCGCTCTGGAATGATTTGTATTCCTTGAGATTCACCTTGGAAGGAATAGTAGTAGTTTCGGTTTCAGAAGGCGAAGATGAAGGAAGAGGCGGAAAAATGGCGAAATGGTTTTCCTCATCGAAGACTGGCGTGACTAGGTTTGTTCCTAACGAGCGTTTTACCGCTGCCCGCACAATGGCGTAGATCGTCCGTTCATCAGCAAATTTTATTTCCGTTTTGATAGGGTGTACGTTCACGTCAATGTGCTGCGGGTCAATCTCAAGAAAGAGCGTATAAAAAGGAAAGCTACCTTCGGGGAGCATGGCCTCGTAAGCACTCATGACAGCGTGGTGCAGGTAGCTACTCTTGATAAAACGCTGGTTCACAAAAAAGAACTGCTCGCCCCGGGTGCGTTTATGAAATTCAGGTTTGCCCACAAAGCCGCTTACGCGTACGTGCTCAGTTTCTTCGTCGCAGGGAAGCAATTGCTGCGGATAAGCAGTAGTAAACAGGCCGCTAATACGGGATGATAAGGAACCGGCTGGAAGGTCGTGCACCTGTGTGTCGCCCTGGAAAAATCGGAAGGCTAGATCAGGACGGGCCAGCACTACCCGGTAAAACTCATCCATAATATGTCGCAATTCTACCGAATTAGACTTCAAGAAACTACGGCGAGCCGGAATGTTATAAAATAGATTTTTTACACAAATGTTGGTTCCTACTGCTCCCGTAGCAGGTTCGCTACGCTTAAACTGAGAACCATCTACAATCAAGCGGGTAGCTAGCTCGTATTTGGGATGTCAAGAAGTTAGATCTACCTGGGCTACTGCGGCGATAGAAGCTAGCGCCTCTCCCCGAAAGCCCAGCGTATGAATGTCGTAGATATCTTCGGTTCGCCTGATTTTGGAGGTGGCGTGCCGTTCAAAGCACATGCGGGCATCAGTCGCACTCATACCCTTTCCGTTATCGATTACCTGAATCAGTCCTTTGCCGGCATCCCGCACTACTAAGTTTATCAGAGTGCCGCCCGCATCAATAGCATTCTCCAACAGTTCTTTCACCACTGAGGCCGGCCGTTGTACCACCTCACCAGCAGCAATCTGATTGGCGATGGCATCTGGAAGAAGCTGGATTATATCAGACATAAAAAAGTACCCTCCCGAGAAATTTAGAGAAGCCAGAAACTAGCCGATTTAAAGCTGCGGTTTCTGTCGCTTTCCAGAAATTTGTTTAAATCTAAAATATACGTAAATGGGAAAAACCAGCCAAAGCACATGAAAAATACTATTTCCAAAGTACAGATAGCCGAAAATAAGAGCGAACAGCGTGATCATGATGATGCCCTGCAGAATATTAGAGCTTTTGTTGTAGCTGGCTCGGCGAGCAAATGAACCGTGAATACCAGATGCATAGCCAGTGGCGATAGAAGTGCGTTGGCGCAATTCTTGCTTTATGCGAGATGTTCGCTCCTCAACATCCTCTTGAATAGGATCATAATAACGAGGTTCGAAGTTAAATTTTCTATGACTGGGAAGCCGGGTTAGGGTAGGAATTTTCATAAACTATACAAATTATAAGAAAGCTGCACTAAACAACGGATTGTCTTGTTTGAAAGGTATCAGAAGAACGCCCTCATGCCAAAAAAAGTTTATGCGCTTTTCTTTTCCATAGCTGCGTTATCGCCGGTATTTTCTCTGGGGCAGTCTCATTCTGATAAAGCCAGCATTACCTTGGTTGAGCGTACTCCGCAAAGTCAGTGGGTTGATCAGATTTTGGATACTTTAACCCTAGAAGAGAAAATCAGTCAGCTGCTTTTTTTGCCAGTTCCTTTCACCTCAGACGACCGTTACTTGCAAGATATAGAATATCTGGCGAGAAGCCATTCTTTAGGAGGGATCCTTTTCCAGGAAAATCAACCCAATGACTTAAAACAGCAGGTAGCCCGGTTTCAGCAGGCTTCCCACCTTCCCCTCCTGATGGGTATTAA
>CAKZYJ010000476.1 GCA_937884755.1 uncultured Flammeovirgaceae bacterium | reverse complement strand
CCCAGCCTCTACGGAATGGATGCGATTATGGAAGAACTGGGCCGTATTGAACACGATATCCTGGCATAATGCTTCAGGTTCACCGGATTACCCTAGCCAGGTAAAGGGGTGTTGACCACCTTAGTAATGTGGTGTATCAGTAAGGCTATCCTTGGAAAAACCATTGGGCGCATATACTTTAACGGTCAATAGTGTCAAACACTGTTCAACTGAAATGTTTGGACATTTAAGAATATCTATTCTACGGTAAAAACGTTATCTTTAGTAAATAAATCAGCAAATTTATGCGTGAATTATTAACGAAGTATCAAGCACTGTCACCTCAGACTCAGCAGCAGGTCGATGACTTTATAGACTTTTTACTGACAAAAGACCAGGCCAATAAACCTTTCAATATGAAAGCTTGGAAAGAAAAAATTAAGTCAGTAAGCGTTTGGTCGGAAGAAGATCTGCAGGTCTTTGAAGAAAATCGCAAGTTGTTTAATAACTGGAGAAGTCCGGAATGGTAGTAGACACCAGTATCTTTATTGAGTATTTACGGGCAACAAACAAAGCTAACACGACTTTACAAAAGCTACCCGATCAAAGTATACTGTATGTCTCTTCCATAACGCTTTATGAGCTCTATATGGGTGCCACTTCACCCTCTAAGTGGGTAGACGTACGAACTATTACAGAAGATATTCCTATCCTTCCTCTTGATCAGTCCGTAGCCGAAAAAGCTGCCGTCATTTATCAGCAACTCAAGAAAGCTAACCAGCTTATTGAGTTTCGGGATATCTTTATAGGGGCAACTGCCTTAGTACATCAGCTACCAGTACTCACTAAAAACAGCAAGCACTTTCAAAGGATATCAGGATTAATGGTTACCGTCAAGTAACCTAGCTCTTTATAGTTGTAGTGCCCCTCTGTAGCTTAATTCGCTCAATTTACCCACTCAGAAAGGAGGCGTTGTGATCTTAGATCTTCTCTCGACGGTAGGCTAGTCTTGATGTACACCCGGTTGCGTTATCTGGTATAATCCATCACCAATCATTACATCATCTACCCAAGAACGGTATTCGGCACACGAATTGGATTCTTTTCCCAGTGTTTTAGTCATTGAATGATGCTTGATTTACTTCGTGTTTTCCGCGCTGTGGTCGGTGGGAACTTATCGCCCCTGTACTTTACTACTAATGCCTTAGAGCAGCCATCCTGGCGTGAGCCTCTCCTTCGGATTCCGAAGGAAGTTATCCAAAAAATCTATGTCCCTTTCACCCAAACCCAGCCTGAGTTGGTTCTAGGGAAAATAGAACAGCGAATCTTAACCCCATCCCAACTGCCCGCCTTTTTGGCGCTGAACCATTCCGTACGGCCCTACGAAGAAGTGTCCGGTGAAACGCTGCTTGACTTTGCATTAAAGCAACTCACGATTCCTTTAAAAGCAGTGCAGCAGTGGTATCACTGGCAGGATGAATCCGGCAAAGTTCATCTGGAGCTTTACGCCGAGTTTGCGGTAGAGACGCTAACCCAGGAAGAGTTACGCTACGCCTACTATCAGCAACTGCTACGAGAGCAGAGCCAAACCGTACGGGAGCAGCTGCTAGCGATGGTACACGGGGCTGCCTCAGCTAAAAAAGGCCGCAAACTGCTGCAAGACCATCAGCGTGCGCTGATCACCTTATCTGAACAAGTACTTACGCGATTGGAAGAGAATCCTGAAAAGGTTTACACCCTTTCCAATTTGTATACTCTGCCGGATATTTACAAACTGATCTATCAGCACATCGAGACGCTCCTCCTCTTTTTGGAAGAGCATCTTGGAGCCTATCTTGATCTTTCGGTCACGGTACCCTACCGGCGTCGTTTACAAGCCCAGCAGGAACTGGAGCCTATAGTAGAAAGAATTCTCACCGAATTATCCCTTCCGGCTGAACTTCTCGCCGTACTAGACGAGCCTTTCGGCGAAATCAAAGCCCTGAAGGCGTCTTCGTTCACTTACCTGGAGCTGTATTATCTGGAGCAATTGGTTCAAACGCTAGATCAAGCCGCTGACCT
>CAKZYJ010000475.1 GCA_937884755.1 uncultured Flammeovirgaceae bacterium | reverse complement strand
TATCATCACTATTAATTGCCCAAGAAATATCGTTTTTTAGGCTTCTATGGCAGTAAATAACCGTCAAGCCTATTCAAGAATGAATAGGCTTGACGGTTATTATAAACTCTGTTAGAGGGATGGTTTCTCGTCTGGATTATCTTCCAAATACTCTTTTACCAAAGCTGGTGGTTCTTCGTCCTTGGCTACAAAAATAAGCGAAGCACCATTCATACAGTAGCGTAATCCGGTGGGCTTAGGACCATCGGGAAAAACATGCCCTAGATGCGATCCACTACTACTATCCACAACCTCAATGCGGGTCATACCGTAGCGGTTATCTTCTTTCAAGACTACTGCATCTTTACGGATAGGTTCGTAAAAACTTGGCCACCCAGTGCCCGATTTAAATTTCGTATTGGAAAGAAACAATGGCTGTCCGGTAGCTGCCGAGTAAAAGACGCCTTCTTCTTTTACATTATTTAAAGGACTGGTAAATGCCCGCTCAGTACCTTCTTCCCGCAGAATATGAAACTCTTTATCAGAAAGCATTTCCTTCCACTCAATTTCACTACGTTGAATCGGATATTGATAATTCTCGTCGGCCCAGACGCCAATATACTTTTCATTGTAGTTAGCGGGAGCCGAATCTACCTTACTATCCTCCGCACTATTTTGCGCATTACTAGGCTGCCGGGAACAGGCTGCTAACAGTACTACTATAGAAAGTGGTAAGGTTAATACTAATGATCTTGTGTTAGTCATAATAGCTGAAATTTCTTTTCAATTACAACGGCTTTACCTAAGAGATGGTTTATCCGTGGCAAATCCCTTACCGCGTTGTAAGCAAGCCGACAAAAAATAGAGTATCACAACGAGAAAATAAAGATTAGGTGTATCAAGCGCGTTGATAATGAAATCTCATTACTAATGGGGCAACTTCATCAGTCATACTAGTTCATGACGCATCTTACTTGAGAAGTGACTTAAGTAATTGAAAAGTAATTCCTCGTACTTACTAGAAAAGTAATTAGTCTAATATTGACCATTATTTTACCAGTATATACTAGAATCAGTAGCTGACTAAGGCGTATAATACCATAGAAAGAATATGAAAAGGATTAGAAAGTAGCATAAAAAATATTTAGGTGGAATGAAATAAATACATAGGTGAATGTTGATTGTACCTCCTCAGGGGTTTCCTCTGGGGCGGTATTGTTCGATACCTACCACTGCGTGGTGTTATCGTTGTTGGCTAACAACGATAAAGTAGTTGGCTAGTACAAAATAAATCTGAATTGAAATTCAGCATCTATTCTTTACAGGTAGTAAAAGGGCTTTTTAGCACTCAGGAAGCACTACTAATTACCTTGGTATCAAGCAAATTGGAAGTTGGTTTGTATAACAAATCTGGCAAAAAAGTTTACTTTTATCTATGTCAAGGAAATACGCTACCTATGCCTCGCTATCAGCCCGTTAAAGAACAAATTCCTGCCTACACTTACTGGAATTTTACCAACGAGAAACAAATTTTTGTGAAAGATATCACTGCCCAGATAGAAGATGATCTGGAGATTTTGCAGGCTCACCACCTGAGCTACTACGCCATACGTCATATGTATGCTGGTTCCGGCACAATCTATATTGACCATGTGCCTTACAAACTCACTAACAACTGGACTATGCTGGCCACTCCTAAGCAAATATGTTGGATGGATATTCCCGCCGGCACGGAGGTGAAAGTTTCGGTCATAGCTTTTAGCCAAAGCTTTTTTGACCGAATGGGTTTCACCGACAACCTTGCCGAGGTTTTCTCCTTCGCCAACTATAATATTGTCACAAAACTGAATGCCAAGAAAAGTGAGGAATTTCAGACTTACCTTAGATTAATTCGTCAAGAATACCAGCGTGACCAAAGTGAAAGTGTGGCGATTATGGTTGCTTTAGTAAAAGCACTTTTACATGTACTGTCCAGAGAATGCCCTTCCACAGAAGAACTCAGCAAAAACCAGCGAGATTATACAAATCTGTATCTGAGTTATCTGGAATTATTAAATAAGAATTACCGCGAAATGCATTACGTGGCCGATTATACGGAGTCACTAGCCGTTTCTGAAAAAACTTTGAACCGTGCCTGTCAGGCAATAGCTAGATCATCGGCCGGAAAAATAATTCAGCAACGGCTCAATTTTGAAGCTAAGCGTTTACTATTCACCACCTCGAATACCGTAAAGGAAATTGGATTTCACTTAGGATTTAAGGACCCAGCCCACTTTAACAAATTCTTTAAGAACAGGAATAAGATCACTCCTCGCGAATTCAGGCTAAGGATGTAAAGCAGTCGCCCGCCCCCTCATATTTTCTCTCCAGCCCCCTTTCTGTCTAAAATTGACAATAAAACTACCTCTTTATACCAAAATGTGGGTTATTTAGTAGCGTATATAACAATAGAACCAATTAATAAACCAATAAATTCAACAGTCATGAAAGCCAGAGCATTAACATTCGCAATAGTTGGAGCAATGATATTTACTGCTTGCACAAACATGGAAGTTATTAGGGACCAAAAGGCGGAAGTTGATTTCAACCAGTATACTACCTACACCTTAGAATACGAAAATAAGGCTGGTCGGCAGAATCGGTATCTGAATGAACTCAACCATAACCGCTTTGACCTTTCCTTGAACGAAGCATTAAGCCAACGGGGTCTGGTTTCAGTTGATGATAATCCAGATGTATATATCAAAGTTATTGCCGATCTGGATACCAAAACCAACTTCAGTACTTCTTACAACAATGGTAGCTTTATGGTGGGTAGAAGGTATTACTACGGAGCCGGCATGGGAACCAGTCAGACCCGCGAATACACCACCGAAGTAGGAAGCATTACCGTGGCATTGGTAGATGGTGAAAACGAAGAGCTGCTGTGGTATGTAGGGGCAAAAGGTGACTTAAAGCGAAACCCCAAAAACGCTGATAAGATTATCCAAAAATCAGTAGACCGGTTGATGCAGGAATTTCCGATCAACCACCAGGAAATAAATAGTTAGTTAAAAGATTAAGAATAGGTGAATGTTGTTTGTACCTCCTCAGGGATTTCCCTGGGGCGGTATTGTTTAGAGAAAACTATAAACTTCACCCACTGTAATCAAACCAAATATTCATTATAAACCGATGCCCAAGGTTCTCGCATAGGTCGAGACAGTAGTTGATTTGCCGCGAAATTATCCTTGAATTTCTCTTTTTCTGGGTCCCATTCTAGATCTTGGTCAAGCATCATGGCTATGTTTCCTAAGTGAGCTATTGATATAGACCGGTGAGCAACTTCCACCGGGGCGATGGGTTCTTCTCGGGAAATCACACAGTCAATAAAGTTACGGTAGTGATTATCACTCTTGTATAACTGCGTTTCGTTGGGGCCAATTTCTACCTTCTCTAGTGATGCAGGAAAAACCTTATGGTTATTACGGGTAGCCCAAACTTCGCCTTCAGTCCCTTTGAACGTTACACCAAAGTCAGCGCCACTCTGCACAATCAGCGTTAAATCATTCGGATAGATGGCTTCAAAATAAAATTCAGTTGCTGTATTATAGATTGGATGATCAGACCAAATAGATTTTGCATTCTGAATTTTCAAGGGGCCAGTGTATTCCGTATCCATCCCCCACTGGGCGATATCCGGGTGATGCCCACCCCAGTCAGTAACCATACCTCCGGAGTAATCAAGCACCCAACGGAAGTTTACGTGAGTACGGCAAGGCGAATACGGTGCTTCCGGAGCCGGGCCTAACCAAAGATCATAGTTAAATCCATCGGGTACAGGCACCGTTTCCGTTAAGTTGGCTGTTTTGCCGAAGTCGGGAGTACCACCGGGTAAGCCGCATACAACGGTATGCAGTTTCCCAATTTTACCGTTCCTCACGAGTTCACAAACCCGACGAAAGTGCTGATTGCTACGTTGCTGGCTACCGGTTTGAAAGATAACCTTATGATGTTTTACCGCATCGCTCATAGCCCGGCCTTCTGCCACGGTAAGAGCGAGGGGTTTCTGGCGATAGATATCTTTTTTAGCGGCAGCAGCCATCATCACCGGAATGGCGTGCCAGTGATCAGGGGTAACAATCTCCACAGCATCTACGTCCTTCAATTCCAGCACTTCCCGAAAATCCTCGTACCCCTCGGTCGATTTATACTTCTTCCCATACTTTTCACCATAAGCCTGATCTACCATTTCCATGATAAACTCACGACCCGCTACTTTTCCATCCCAGTATCCATCGCTTCGCTTGTTTACATCGCAGATGGTTGTAATCTGTACTCGCTCGTCTTGTAAAAATCCACGTGAGTCATTCTCTGCTTGGTTTCCGGCTCCAATAAAAGCCAGGTTAATCCGGTCGGAGGGTGCAACAAAGCCATTTTTTCCTAAAGCTGATGCGGGGATGATTGTAGGAGCTGTAATCAAACCAGATACAGTTAGTCCGGTTTTCTTTAAAAAGTCTCGTCGGTTGTTGTTTTTCATAGGATTTAGATCAGTAGTAGAAAAAGGTAATTAGTGAGTGCACTTAATCGATAGCTTTAAATTAGTGTAATACATTTTGAAAACAATATCTTACTCTTACCAAATTCCTCCCTAAATGAAATTATACGACATTTTTGTGTACGGCACTTTGCGTCGAGGTGGAATGTACGACAACTATCTCAACGGCAGTGAACTGATCATTGAAAAGTATATTCTTGAGGGCTACGCTTTATATGACTACCAGCAGTGGTACCCCTATATGGTCCTACAAGCAAACTCATCGGTGGTAGGGGATATTTACCGAGTGAGTGAATCAATCCTGCCCAACTTACATGAATTAGAAGGAATAGATGAGCAATTATTTAGATTTGTGTATCTGGAAAAGCAGCAATGTTACACCTATCTGAAGTACGACGATGATCTAACCGGAATGAAATATATTGAGGGTGGCGACTGGCTAGTCTACTACCAGTCGCTACCCTCCGATATTCGGTACAAAGAATAAGAAACTATACTTTCACCAGCTTCCACTTCCCGCGTTGAAACAGTACTACACTTACTACGGCTGCCAGCGAAAAAGCTATGGCAATAGCAATATAGACTCCAGTAGGCCCCATATCTAACCAGACAGCCATTCCGTAGGCCAACGGAATCTGGACTACCCAGTAGCAACCAATATTGATCAGTAGTGGGGTACGAGTATCGCCAGCTCCGTTGAAGGAATGAGCGACCACCATTCCGTATGACAGAAAAACGTAGCCTAAGCAGATAATTCGCAACGACTCTACTCCGTGGCGAGTTACTTCTGGATCGTCGCTAAAGATGCCTACGAACTGATACGCTCCAGCGTAAAAGATGAAAGAGAGCACCACCAAAAACAGAAAGTTGTAGAAAGCTGTCTTCCAAACCGACTGTTCAGCCCGTAACGGTTCACTCGCACCCAGGTTCTGCCCTACCAAAGTAGCCGCCGCATTAGACAGTCCCCAGGAGGGCAAAATTGAGAAGATAATAATTCGGATAGCGATGGTATAACCCGCTAAGGCATCACTTCCAAATAGTGAAATAATACGGACGAGAAATATCCAACTTGCTGATTCTACCAGAAACTGACCAATTCCTTCCGAAGAAAGTCGGAGTAGGTTTACTAACGTACGAACCCGAAGCACCACATTATTCCAGCCAATTTTGACGATGGTTTTACCACCCAATAAGTGATACAACTGATAGATTACTCCCACTGTGCGACCGGTAGTGGTGGCAATAGCCGCCCCGGCAACCCCAAATTCGGGAATGGGTCCTAA
>CAKZYJ010000474.1 GCA_937884755.1 uncultured Flammeovirgaceae bacterium | reverse complement strand
CCGATTTATCAATCTGTATTTCTTTTAAAAAACTACTTTAACCCATCACCAAAGATTTTAAAAAATTACTCATCAAACTAACTAACCCTATTTTGAACATACTCCAACTTGAGGGTTTGGTTTTTGTAGCGAGCATAAAAGTATCCCATATATTTGTAGCTTACTAACTGTATATCTGCGTGAAAAAACATCTGTTTTTACTGCTGACAGTACTAGCAATCTGTTGTATACCCTGCACTGATCTGGAGGAAAAAAATAAACAACTACAAGAAAAAATAACCGAGTTACAGAGCCAAAATCAGGAATTATCCTATCTGGCTGATCACTCGGAGGTAGTGTTGGCTAATACCGAATGGAAAGAGTTAACCTCGGAATTTAACGGTCAGACCTATACAATTAAGGTAAAACTACCCCGAGGATACGAAAGCGAAACCGCTACCTATCCGGTGCTTTACGTAACTGATGCTGAAACCAACTTCGGGGGAATAACCTATATCGTGCAGCGCTTAATTAAGGATCAACTAATTCCGCCGATGCTGGTAGTGGGGATTGCTTACGATACCGATTATAGT
Source organism: uncultured Flammeovirgaceae bacterium (assembly GCA_937884755.1). Lineage (GTDB taxonomy): Bacteria > Bacteroidota > Bacteroidia > Cytophagales > Cyclobacteriaceae > Tunicatimonas. The sequence goes on along the minus strand of CAKZYJ010000474.1, from coordinate 2,843 downwards.
ACGTTTTATAAACTTAGGAGTCGGGATTTAACCCCAATAGAAGATAAAGAGCTAACCTTTGAATCTAACAAAAAGCCTGACCCCACGGGCGGTGCTGGAGACTTTAGTAAATTTCTCAGCCAGGAACTGTTCCCGTTTATAGCGGAAACCTATCGGATAAACCCTGAGGAACGAGCTTTGTACGGACACTCTTACGGTGGGCTGTTTGGCGCTTATGTTCTTCTCAATCGGCCTGAGTTATTTAATAGATATTTGCTGCTAAGCCCTTCGTTGTGGTATTACGATGAAATGATGCTAGAAGAAGTAAATGCTGCTAATCTCGACGTCGAACCTACTCAACTGTACATGGCTTCGGGCGAATTTGAAGGACGAATTGATGATCTTCAAGTTGAATTCGTTGATCGGTTGTCGGCGAGGAATATTGAGAATCTGGCTATAGAAGCTGAGGTAATGGATAATGAAACTCATCGCACCATATTTGGTCCGGGCTTCACCAACGGAATGCGCTATCTGTACAAAGACTTTAAAAAAAGGTGAAGTGAGTCCAACTACAGAAGCCGAGAGTGGGTCTGAGTAATACACCCAATAACTATCTAGCATGAAGTATTTACCATTTCTTTCATTTTTGCTATTCACATCCTGTTCAGACTCGCCGGAAGTGGATCCGGAGAATACGCAAAATTTGAAAGTTACTGAATCGTATCTTGAAATGTGGCAATTGGTAGAAATGTTGGGAAGCATTGCTAATGTTCCACCGACTACTGGAAGCAATATGGAGTGGCAAGAATATTACCTGCTCTACGAGGATGATACCTTCAAAAAGGTACGTGAGCGGGATGGTGAGACAAAAGAAGCCAACGGTACCTACGAATATGTTGCACTATCGGACGGAGAGTATCTGGAACTGACCTATCCTTCGGAAAATGAATTGATTGGCAACTGTACGGGCGAACCAAAGGAGCATCTTTTTGTAGAATCAGAACGAAAACTGATTGGCACCTGGTGGGCTTGCGATGGTCCCGGTTTATTCTACCAAAAAGTAGAACAGAGAGAAACTGCTCAGTAGTTTTTAATACTCAACTTAGTCTAGCTGTTCTTCTTCAAAGTCGGTAGGATTAACCCAACCGGCTTTAATTTCTTCACCCTCCATGTATCGCTCGTAAAAGCCCCGGGTATCTTCGTTGGCGTATACGTACTCGTCAAAGCCTTCACCTCGGCCAAACATACGAGGGTCGCCTTGGGCTTTTAGCTCAGCAAGCATCTGGTTTTTCATCGACTCCATAATGGGAGCCACTTCTGGGTCGTAGGCCAGGTTGTGTACACAATCAGGATCTTTACTGATATTATAAAACTCTTCGGTAGGACGTTTGCCAAAATTCATTTCCCAGTACTTCGCCGTATCAGAAGTCTGGCGGTGATCAAGAATTAACGTTTTAGTAGGGCTTCCGTCGGTATTTAGGTAACCTGTTTCCGGATTGCCTGCGGGCCAGCGATCCGGTTCGAAGTTACGGATATACAGATAATCGTCCTTTACAATTCCCCGAACGGGATAACCCCAATCGTGCGGACGACCAATATCGTGGCGTTCCTTACCAATGAGCACATAATCCCACGCAGTACTGTCGGCCGGTTGATCAGCGAAAAAGTAAGATAGGCTACGCCCCTGCATGGATTGCATCCCACTCTCTTCAGGAGAAATACGAGCTACCTTCATGAGTGTAGGAGCAATATCAATAAAGCTAATGTAATCGTCTACTTTTTTTCCGGGCTGCTTAATTCCATCCGACCACATCATAGCGAAAGGAAGGTGGTTAGACAGTTCGTAAGTCTGCCCCTTCACTCGGGGGAAGGGCATTCCATTATCAGCGGTTACAATCACGATGGTATTTTGCAGTTCACCAGCCTCTTCCAGCATATCTAGCATCTTTACCAAGTGCTGATCGAAATATTCAATTTCAAAAGCGTAATCCAGCATATCGGTACGGATAGTATCATCCTGCGGCCAGAATTCTGGTACTTCGTCAATATCCGAAAGCTGCTTGCCTCCCTTTTCTATTCCGGCACCGTACTCGTAGCGTCGGTGAGGTTCAGTAGAACCGTACCAGAAGCAAAACGGTAGCGAATCAGGCTTAGCGGTTAGAAAATCCTTAAAGTTTTCCGCATAATCATTATTGCTGATGTATTCGGCGGGTGGATCGGTCTTCTTATCGTTAAACGCTGGGCCGGTTAATTGTCGCTTCTTGCCGTTACGTTCACCAACCTGCCCGGGTGCCCAGCCTTTAGCAGTATGTCCCACAAAATACCCGTTATCACCTAGACTTTCCATAAACGTGACAAACTTATCGGGAAAATACGGAATATGGTTTGCGGCTTCTTCCAGTTGCCAGGAGTTACGTCCGGTGAGGATGCAGGAACGAGAAGGAGCGCATTTAGCATTGGGAGTATAAGCATTGGTAAACAGAATTCCTTCTCGGGCTATTCGGTCAAAGCCCGGAGTTTTCACCCAGGTACAGCCATAGGCCCCCATATGAGGAAAAGATGCATCATCGGCAATGGCAAATAAAATATTAGGTCGGGCTATTTCAGACTCTTCGGAACCTGATTGGCAAGCTCCTAAAATAATGCAAAAAAAGGTGAGGTAGCACAATTGTCGTTGCATAAAATATCAAGCCTAGTAGTCCGGCAAGATAAAGAAAAGAAAACGAAAGGTGAAAGGCCAAAGGTAGAAGGTTGAGGGTAAATGGTGTAAGGTAAAATGATCCACGTGTTATGGGTCTTCGTCCTGTGTATTGTCTATGCCTGAAATAGGTTGACCGAATTTGCGGTATAAACCTAGCGTTAAA
>CAKZYJ010000473.1 GCA_937884755.1 uncultured Flammeovirgaceae bacterium | reverse complement strand
ACGAACGGTAGCGATGATCAACCTTTTGAATAAAGAGCGCGGACAAATCCGACAGAACGGTTACCTAGCGGGAGAATTCTTCCGGTCAGATGGATACTTTGAAAGCCCGCAGGATTTTCTTCGTCTCAACTTGCTGGGTAAATATAATCTGCTGGTAAAAGATCGTACCCGGCTGACCGCTAGTTTCTCTACCTTCAGTAGCCGCTGGGATGCTTCGGGACAAATTCCAGTGCGGGCAGTGGTGTCGGGTCGCATCTCTCGCTTTGGAGCTATTGACGATACCGAAGGCGGAACTACCCGCCGAACCAATGCCAACCTACAACTCACTCAGAGTATTGGTAACCGAGGAACACTTACCAACCAGCTTTACTTCACCCGCTACGATTTTGATCTGTTTTCCAACTTCACCTTTTTCCTGAATGACCCGATACGAGGCGATCAGATTCGGCAGAGCGAAACCCGGAATACCTACGGTTACCGAGGTTCCTACAGTCTTAATCACCGCGTTGCCGGAATAGAAGGTCTAACGGAAGTAGGAGGTGGCTTTCGCTACGACGATGTACAGGATGTTCGCTTATCTCGAACTCAGAACCGAGTCACTCGACTAAGTGATCTATCACGGGGCGATGTAGGGCAAGCCAATACTAGTACCTGGGTGCGCCATACGCTAGATGTTACTTCCCAGCTATCGGTAAGTGCTGGGCTGCGCTACGATTACTTTCACTTCTCGTACCGAGATGCCCTAGTGACGGTTTCTCAAAACCAAAGTCAAACTAAAGGCATCTGGAGTCCAAAGCTTAATGTTAATTATCAGCTCAACGACCAGGTTCAATTATTTGCTAAAACCAGTACCGGATTTCACTCTAATGACGCTCGTGTGGTAGTTGCTCAGCAAGGTCGGGAAATACTACCCCGGGCTTATGGTGCCGACGTTGGGGCAATCTTTAAGCCTTTGCCTAATCTGCTCGTCAACACTACCGCCTGGTGGCTGAACTTGGATCAAGAATTTGTATACGTGGGAGATGAAGGTATCGTAGAAGCCGGGGGTAAAACCCGTCGGCGGGGAATTGACGTGGCTCTACGGTACCAATTGCGCCCTTGGCTGTACTTGGATGCTGACCTTAACGTGACCGATCCCCGCGCTTTAAACACCCCCGAAGGGCAGCACCATATTCCACTGGCTCCGGTCTTGACCAGTATTGGTGGAGTAGGCTTTAAGCTTCCCAATGGGATTGATGCCCGACTTAACTATCGGTTTCTGGGTGACCGTCCCGCCAACGAAGACTACAGCCTCGTAGCGGAAGGTTATTTTCTGATGGATGCTAAAGCTACTTACTTAGTTTCTCGCTACGAATTTGGACTGACCGTAGAAAATATCTTTAATCAGAACTGGCGAGAAGCCCAGTTTGAAACCGAATCTCGACTACTTGACGAGCCCGAACCCGTTTCGGAGATTCACTTCACCCCCGGTACTTCCTTCTTCCTAAGAGCAAGCATCAAAATCTCTCTAGGAGGTAATTGAAATAGGTAGGCAGTTGGCAGGAGGCTGTCAGTATGGGAATAATCTTCCAGCTGACTGCCTTCTATGTATCTCACTCAATGCCTTATCACATACTTTTTAGGAATAAAACAACATAGATTATATTAAGCGTCATTGCGACGAGGCACGAGGAAGCAATCTCCTGATATTGAACTGACGTAGCGCGGGAGATTGCTTTTTCGCTCGTACCTCGCTCATCGCAATGACGTTATAAATGTTCTTATCTTATCGCTTATTTCAACTCTCTTTTAAGAAAATAATAGTTAGTCCCAACACTTACGATAGTATAGAAAAATCCAATTAAGAATAGCTCTAAGTGTCCTAATTCACCCATTTGAACTACAGTCTTTCCAGTTATGATCCCGTTCAAGATTAGCAGTGTGATCATTACAATTGAGAAGTTCACTATTACTTGTAAAGAGTTCTTTATTAGCTCATAATAAACAGACCTTCTACTCAAAAAGTCTATGACACCCAAATAAATATAGTTAAGCGCAAAAAATGAAGCGAATAGCAATTCGTAATCTGTTAGCTCAATTTGACCAGCTAATACCCTATTAGAACCCCACAAGAAAATCATCATTGCATAGAGAATCATGCTAATGATAAAATACAAGATATGGAATGTTTTATCCATGAGTAACATCAGAGAATAATCAATAATACCCCTACTGACTACTGATCATCCTCTCCACACTCCCATCTTCCCCGATTGATAGTCTTGAAACGCCTGGCGGATTTCGGCTTCGGAATTCATCACGAAGGGACCGTGGGCTACAATGCGCTCGTTGAAGGGTTCGCCGTGCCCGAGAATAAGGCGGGATTTTTCCTCAGCCATTACTTCTATGGATTCTCCGTCCATACCAAACTCCACCAGCTCGTGCATTTGGGCAGTACGACTGTTTACCTCTACCGCCCCACTGACTACGTAGAATAAAACCTGATGCGTAGTCGGGATGTCTACCGCTAACTTGCCTCCATCTTTCAAATCCACGCTAGTCATGGTGAGATTGGTGAGTGATTCTACTGGCCCCGTTTGTCCTCGCCAATCACCGGAAATCAAATGGACAACTACTTTACGATCGTCTTCGCTGATGTGGGTGATTTCGTTTTTGGATAGCCCTACGTAGTTTGGCTCGGTCATCTTGAGTTTAGCCGGAAGGTTGAGCCAGAGTTGAATAACCTCTTCCGCCCCGCCGTGGGCTCTAAACTCTTCGGAAGATACCTCCGAGTGCAATAGACCGCTTCCGGCAGTCATCCACTGAATGCCTCCGGCTTCAATCCTACTTTTAAACCCCTGAGTATCCTGATGCACAATATCACCCTTAAAGATATAGGTAAGTGTTTCAAACCCTCGGTGTGGATGTGGCCCAAACGGTAATCCTTGATTCCCCGGACGGTACTCATGCGGCCCGTGGTGGTTGACAAATAAAAATGGATCAAGATGCGGCAGGGAAACAGTAGGCATCGGACGAAAAGTGGGTAACTCGCCTATGGGATCAACTACCGAGAGATGTATCTGCTTAATGCTTCGCATGATAGTTTTGCTTTATTTTACTACTCATGCTCAACGCTTTACCCCAGAATTAGTTTTTCTCTTGCCGGT
>CAKZYJ010000472.1 GCA_937884755.1 uncultured Flammeovirgaceae bacterium | reverse complement strand
TAAAAGCCAATTTTCTCTAATTTACACTGTCCGATTTTTTGGTAAGAGGTCAAATGGGTGCGCTTCCAGCGAAGAGGACAACTTAGAAATAATAGTGAACGTGGATGCACTGGTCAGTTAAATTTTGCTTTGCATATATCTAAAACTAAATAAAGTGAAATCAATAGCAGAGTTAAGAAATTAGCATCGGCAGATCTAATTCACCACTTATATTTATTAGAATATCTTCTACTGGCTTATTAGGGGTTTCTGCTGTTTCAGACAAAAGATTCTCAAAATTATTTCTGATATCCTGAAAATACTGATGATCATACGAATTTTTATCATACCTGATCTCGACTGTTAAAGTATTTCCGACTTCGGAAAAGAACAAGCTGACATCATAATGATTTGGATCGTTACCTTCAAAACCAAGAATATCCAATTTCTCTCCCATATTTGATTTAATGTCAATCAATTGATACTGGTTTTCAAATACGATTGTGTGAGAAAACAATTTATCCCTGAGCAGACTTTTCGTCAGAATGTCAGATAGGTGGTAATAATGGTGGGGTATTGTGGCTATCTCATCCTTTATAACACTATTAACTAACTGCTTAAATGTTACCCCATCTCCAATTATCACTCTTTTAGGCACTGTATTGATAAATAATCCCAGCATTAAATCAGCTTTGGCAATTTCAGGTCTTCCCGATACTACTTGGCCAAATACTATATCTGTATTTCCCGATACTTTAGATAATAACATTGCCCAAACAGTTTGCAAGTAATTGTAAACAGTACCGCCATTATTTGCCACAAACCTTAAGACTTTTTCATATGTCTCCTCATCGACATGAAACTTCACATGGCTATCCTCTTTAAATTCTTCCTGTCTTTCTTTTTTTCTGAAGGTAAAGGGCTCCTTATAGGTGTGCAAATACTTACTCCAATAATCTGATGCTCTATCCGTATTTTTTTCCCTAAGCCACTTTATATAGGTACTATATGAGGGAATAAGGTCCATATACTTATAAGGATCTTTATCTTCATAAAGAAGTTTGTATATTGAGAAAAGCTCATTCCATAATGAAACTACACTCCATCCATCCAATAGGATGTGGTGATAGCAAAAAATCAATTTGTAATTTTCACCTGGTAGTTTTATAAGACAAAGAAATATATTAGGAGTCAGCGAAAACACATACCTTACTGCTTCCCTACCTTCAGACACACATTTGTGCATTAATTCTTCAGCCTTCACACTTTTCACACTTGAGAAATCTTTGTAAATAAGCTTAGTCTCTGTATTCTCTTGAATAACTTGTAATGGACGATCAGCTAGACTCTCAGTGAATATCGTCCGAAGCAGATCATGCCGCTTAATTAGGATATTATATGCTCTACCAAATACATCAACTAATATACTACCCTGTAAATATAATCCTGAATTTACAATGTATTCTGTATGATCATCATTTGCAGTACAAAATTGTAAAATACCTTCCTGAGTGGGGCTTAGTTCGTATATATCTTTAACTTCTCTGTGCTGTTCTAAAAAAGCATCAAGAGATTCGATAAGTATATTAGAATAGGAAAAGTCAGAAGGGGATTTTATTTTGTTGATTGCACCCTTACAGGCTATCTCAAAATTCAGCAGCGCCTTAGAAATTTCATCCATCAATGCAGATACCTCATCTTCGGATATAGCTTCTTTTACAAAATTGATTGTAAGGTTTAGGTATTGGTAATCGTCAGGTATAACAAAAACTTCAATTGGATGCTGAACGGTTCTTTCATCGCTAACCCACTTACCGTAATTGTCAATACTGGCACTAAAAAACTCGGTTTCGCTATAAGCTTTAAAGTCTCCTAGGAAATTGAAACAAATCTCAGCTTTACTACTTTCTACTTTTTTATCAGTAAGATATTTTAAAGCTCCATAACCTTCGCCATTGCCCGGTACGGAATTTACTGTTTCCCTCACCCTTCGAACATAGTTAATTATATTATCAGAATTGCATAAATTAAGTCGTACAGGGAACAAAGTAGTGAACCAGCCAATAGTTCTAGTCAGGTCTGTATTTCCATTCAGTTCTCTCCTTCCATGACCTTCCAAATTGACTAAAAATTCTTTGGTTTTCAGGCATCGTTTAATCGCTAGGCCTAGGGCTGCTAGCAGTACTTCGTTAACATTGGTTCCAAGTTTCTCATTTACTGTTTTAACCGCATTGGAGTATACTTTATCCAAGGTTCTGGTATTCCTACTCAGATCCTTATAAATCATCGTATTTTTTATTTCTAAAATAGACTCACCAATATTTTCGGTTATATCCTGCCAGTAATACACTTCTTCATTATAGCCGCCCCTATTAACTTTTTCAACAAAATCAGATACGTACTGACCGAAAGAGTTATGAGTTTTGGGCAACGTTATTGAAGTACCAGATTGATACTGACCCATCAGTGTATTAATATCTTCTAATATTATCCTCCAAGAAACACCATCTACAATCAAATGATGCATCACAATAATCAAATAATCTCCATAATTGGTGGATATCTTGGCAAAGGAGGTCATATTTCCTTCTTTAATACTCAGTTCAGAATGAAGCAGATTAAGTAAGCTTTGCCAATTCTGTTTCTCATCCGGGTCATCAGATAGTGTATATTCTTTAACAGGATAAAGGTCTTTCTCTTCCAGATATATAGCTAAATATTCTTTTTCGGTAAGAGAAAATTTTAACCGGAAAACATCGTGATTTTGAGTCAGAGAAGCTATAATATCAGCTAATCCATCAGTGGAAATTGCCACCTTAAGTTTTAAGATAATAGCCTGATTATAATAATCTATGTTTTTCTGATCTACAGCAAAGAAGTTCGCCTGTATGGGATTGAGTGGTACAGTTCCCTTAAACTGTTTAGCTGATTTGGCTCCTTTGGTGGCTTTTATCTTTAAGGCGAGATCACTTAAAGTAGGAGTATCTAAAATATCTTGAAGCCTAATATGGTAGCCTGCTTTCCTGAGTGAAGAAAGCAATCTAATGGCTTTGATTGAATCACCCCCTGCTCTAAAAAAATTATCAGAAGGCCGTAAATTTTCTACTGGCAGAACCTCCTTACATATTTCTAAAACTTGGCTAAGAGTTTTATTTTCTTGTACTGCAGTAAAGGTTTTAACATTTTTTATTTCTCTGACTTCTTTATGAAGGCTTTCTAGTTTTTTGCGATCTACTTTACCATTATAAGTCAAAGGCAGTTTGTCAAGAAAATGAAAATCTGCTGGCACCATATAGTCAGGTAGAAAACTTTTGAGGTAGGCTTGGATTTCCTCCGCAGAGATAGGTTGAGATTCTACACAAAATGCTACTAGTTTGTTCTCACCGAATTTATCTTGGATAACTAATACTGACGCGTCATTCAGGTTGTGATTTTCTGTAAGACAATTTTCAATTTCACTCAACTCAATCCTAAATCCTTTGATTTTGACCTGAAAATCCTTCCTGCCTAGAAAAATGACATTACCATTTTGGTCCCATTTTGCGAGATCCCCTGTACGATACATTTTACCCTCACCGAAAGGATTATCTAAAAACCTTTCTTTTGTTAAATCTTCTTGATTGATATACCCAAGAGCAACATTTACACCACCTATACAAAGTTCTCCAGCCAGACCGACGGGCTGTAAATTAAAATCGCTGTTTAAAATATATATTTGAGTATTAGCAATCGGCCTACCTATTGGGATATAGTCATACTTTATCCCCTCTTCACAATTATAATAAGTTACATCAATTGTAGCTTCAGTAGGCCCATATAAATTAGTTAATGCATTTTGATAGGGGCCAAATACATCATAGAATGCGTAAACATCACTTGGTTTCAGTTCTTCCCCGCTGACGAAGGTTCTTTTCAGACTTGTAAGCCTGTTTGCTAAGCCAAAATCCTTAATATAGGATGTAAACATTCTTAGCATAGGTGGCACAAAATGTATTACTGTAACCTGATTTTTCTCAATACAGGCGGTTAATGTATCAATATCGTTTTGAGCACCAGGAGGGGCAATGGTTAAAGAAGCTCCTGGTACAACCCACCAAAATAATTCCCATATAGAAACATCAAAAACTATAGGAGTCTTTTGGATAAGAACATCAGATGGAGACAGAAGATATTCTTTCTGCATCCAATGTATTCTATTTATCAGGGATCTATGGCTAACTAGTACGCCTTTTGGCTTTCCAGTAGATCCGGATGTATATACAATGTAGGCAGGCACATTAGTATCATGCTGAACAGCAGTTACGGGAAGATCGGACAGTGGTGACAATAATAGGTCATTGTGATTTACTCTGATAACCTGATGTTCCTCATTGATTTCTTCAGAATATTCTCCTCCCTTTTTAACTAAAACATGACAAACTGAGCTGTCGTTCAAAATGTATCTGACACGTTCGCCTGGAAATTCAGGAGCAATGGGTAAGTACACACTACCAACTTTGAATATTGCGAAGATCGATATTAATAACTCTAACGATCTTTCCATGCAGACTGCCACCGGTATACCTTTTTCCACACCCTTCTCAAGTAACTGTGCAGCCAAGTTAGAGGATGATTTATCCAGTTCCTCATAGGAAAACTCTATATCTTCAAAGATTAATGCAACCTTTTCCGGGTGAATTTGTGCCTTCTTATAAAGCTCCTTGTGAAGTGTGATTACATCATCGAAACTATAGTCAGTATTGTTATATTTTTCAAGAATCTGTCTACGCTCACCAACTGATAACAGATCAATGTCCTTTACGAAATAGTCATTATGATCAGAAACTAACTCTAGCATCCGTATAAAATGACTGTATATTTTATTGATGAATTCTTTGCTATACTTTTCAGGTTTATAACTAAATAATAGATCATTATCTAATTGGGATGGAAGAACAGATAGGCATATACCGTAATTGGTACTTTCGTGCATATCTGCAAACTCTACTCTCGCCCCTTTTAGCGTATCTACTTGACTCAATGGATAATTATCAACGACACAAAGCGTATCGAAGAGCTCTCCACTAATTTTTAAATCTGCACATTCTTTTATCTCACGAATAGAAATAAACTCATTCTCAACAATCTCGATATTAATATTATTTACCTCTGAAATCAATAAAGAAATTTTCTGATCACCTGATATCTGGACATGGAATGGCAAAGTATTGATGAACATACCTACTAATTCATTTACATTAGGGAATCCCTCGGGACGACCCGAAGTGGATGTCCCAAAGGTCACATTAGCAATTCCGGTATATCTATATAGCAATAAAGCCCAAACTGTATAGTATATGGAGGCTAGAGATACCCGATGTTTTCTGGAGCAAGACATTATTTTTTCTTTAAGATCAACAGAAATTGCCTTACTCACCTGACATATTACCTCTTCATTTCCTGAAGTGTATGAGAAACAAGTGCCATCAGGATCATAGGTTTTTAATAAATCGCTCCAGAATACTTTTTTGGCTGAATTATCTCTTTTCAATATATAGTCAATATAATGCCTAAGCGAACATTTTCTCACCAATTCTTCCCTCGGATTACCATCTATCAGGTTCTGATAATTGCTAAGAAGTTCAGTAATAAAAACACCAAAACTCCAGCCATCAAGAAGAATATGGTGATAGTTGAAGATAAGGGTATGTGTGTCGTTGTTAGTAGAAACTACAGTAAAGCTGAAGGGGCGTTCCTCAATATTGATTAGATCGAACCTATTGCCGATATTTAAGGTATTGGCAAAAACTATATTATAATTCGGTTTATTTAAGAGGATTTGAACAGGATTTTTGAGGTTTTCCCACCTGAAGATGCATCTCATTCCATCATTATCATCAACAACCTTCTTGAAGGCTTGAATTAAATATTCTTTAATCAAATCACCCTTGATACACAGAGTGACCTGTTGATGGTATTCGTCAGAATTAGGTTTATTTATATGATGAAACAAAATTCCTTCCTGAACAGGAGACAAAGGAAGGATATCCTGAACATTTTCCTTATTCAGTTTGAACATATAACATCTTTAAAAAAGCCTCTACTCGCTTCTTAGAGCATTGACTAAATTTGAAGAAACAACCTTCATAACCTGTGATCCAATAGTTATGAAAGTTATAGAAAGAAGGATAGATAGTGGTACAACGAAATGCAAAATATTTACATTAATCCGATAAGGAAAAGTTGCTAACCATTCTTTTAATGCGAAATATTGAAGAGGTAAGCCAATTAGAAAGGAGATCGCAATCAGAAAGAAGATTTTTTTCTGGAAAACCCAAAAAATATTGAAATGATTAGCACCCAATATTTTATACATAGCAATTTCCTTTTTACGGCGCTTTATCTGATGACTGGCCGTTCCTAAAAGTCCGAGAATAGATATGAAAATGGCAATCAGTGAATAAAGTCTCAGAATATGCCAAGCCTTATTATCTTTAATATAGTTATGATCAAAATATTCCTCTAAATAGAAGTAATTAAATATATCACCAGGAAAAATTTCGTTCCATGCATTGGCTATTTCTGCAGTAGTCTGACTGATATTCGTTTCTGTTAGCTTTATGGAAAAATACCCTGGCCAATCGGTCAAAAAGAGAAGAAGAGGAGCAGTTTCTTTCTTCAAGGATTCCTGATGAAAATCAGATATAACCCCAATTATATCCTTAGTACCATCAAACTCGATTTGTTGAGATACTGCTTCTTCCGAGGTGAAGCCTAGAATGTTAGCCAGTTTTTCATTAACAATAACGGAGCTGTGGTAGTCGTTTACATTATCTTCAGAAAAGTTTCGTCCACTAAGCAAATTTATCTGATAAAAATCTAAGTAGTTAGCGCTAACAGAATTCATGAAGGTATCATGAATTTTGTTACCACTCTTTAATTTAATTCTGTCAAACCTTTCATATTGTCCTCCTGGCACATAATCGCTAAAGCTAATATCTATAACACTGGGGATATCGGAAGTCGCATCTTTAAGTAACTGAAAAGTCTGGGTATAGTTAATATTATCCTCTAAAATAACTGGCTCTCTGGCTATCAGAACATTTTTTTTTGCAAAGCCTAAATCATGGTTTCTTAGATATTCAATTTGCTCAAATGAAACTAAAGCGAAAATGATCAACAAACATGAGGTTGTATACTGAACAATAGTAAGAATATTCTTCAATGAATACTTATGAGCCCTCTCACTAGTACCTTTAATAACGTTGCTAATTTTAAATGAAAGGCTCATTGCAGCAGGATAAATACCTGCTACAAAAGTGTTAATAACTAATATAAGGAACAGATAAAGCCAGAACCAAAAGGAGGTAACTAAGTTTATCTCATAAGTCATCCTGTAATAATCGGCAAAAACCGGAAATAAAATAATTGCCAAAGCTGCCCCTATGATGGTACTAATAGCAATAAATGTGAAAGATTCAACAAGAAAAAGACCCACAATAGCCTTTTTCTCGGCACCTAAAATCCTATTAATTCCAATAGCCTTCGATTTTTCTAAAGCTTGAACCGAGGAAAAATTCAGATAATTAAGCGTGGCAAAGAGAAGGATGATAACTGCAGTAAGAACGAAGAAAGGTATATAACTCCCATATCCATTTCGTTTAAAATCTAAAAGTGAATTTGAGTACAGGCGTATGTCACCAACCTTCTGAAGATAAAGGATTTCATTAACACCAGTTTCAGCAAGCCTGTCAGCACGAATTATCTGAATCATTTCATTCATTTTTTCAGTAAACTCATCAGAACTTGCCCTATGATCCAGTTGGATATAAGTATAAAAGTTATGTGACTCCCAATTATCCTCATAATCGCTTTTTAACTGATCTATAGGAATAAGGATCTCGAAATCAAAATGAGATTTCTCTGATCTGTCTTCAAAAATACCTGTTACAATATGCTCACCGTAGTCGGATATAACTAGATTTTTACCAATAGGATTCTCATCAGCAAAATATTTTTTTGCTATTTCCTCAGAAATAATAACATTTTTATTCCCTTGCAATACAGTTTTGGCATCTCCTATTACCATCTTACAAAACATTTGGGGAAATGTAGGATCTACATTGTATACGTTTTTCTCATAATTCTTCTTACCCTCACGCTCCACAACCAAATTATAGTTAGACCAAGCACGAGACACTTTCCGTACTTCAGAAAATTCATTTTCTAATTTACTCGCTACAGGGTACTGTACCATGGAGCCATCTACGAGCCTGCCGTCATTTTCAAAATTTATACCAACTCTGTAAATATCCTCCGCATCGGTATAAAAAGTATCGTGCCCTTTTTCATACTTTATATATGATACAATTAGAAGAAAGGCAGCTATTCCGACTGAAAAACCGAAAATATTAATTGAGGAGGTCAGCTTATTTCTAAATAAATTACGAAGAGCTAAGCGAAAAGATATTCGAGTCATAAGTGAAAGGATTACCTAGATCATTTTAACAGTTTAAAGAACTTTATATGAAATAAATCTTAGTCTTAATGATGTATGTGAGATGAAAAGCTAGCATCTTCTTCAAGGGCTTTTTCTTCAAGATTTTCAATACTACCTTCGATAAGTTATTAATTAATAGCTGTGTTAACTTAACAGATTTTTCATTCAAATTCAAACTACAAAAACAATGAGTCTAATTCCTCTTTATTAAGATCAACTCCTTCAAAATCCGAAATTGTAAAATGAACTTCCTTTTCATTTCTAATATGTTCTGTAATCAATTGAATATTAGATAGAAACTTATCGACTAACCATTCAATCGTCTTTTCATAATGAGCTTGGACATTATACAAAATTTCTATTTTGAGCTTGCAGTCTACTACCATACATAGTATCTCGAGCTTAGTCGTTGCTGTATTATCAGGTGATATATCATTCCCTAAAGGCATAGCACTATAGCTACATACCTCATTTACTAATTCGCTACCAAACTGACCTAAATAGATGAATCTTACTTCTGATATCTCATCACTTTTTGCTAAAGCATTATCATTGGCTATATACTTCAGCAACCCATATCCCAATCCGTGTTCTGGCACTTTCCGAATACGTTCTTTTACCATTTTTATAAGTTCTGTCAAGTTCCCTTCTTCAGGAATTGTAAACTTCATAGGATACATAGCAGTAAACCAACCTATAGTCCGCGAAACGTCAATACCTTCCACATGACGACCGTGGTTCTCTTCTTCAATGACTATTTCATTAAATCCGCTCCACTCTCCTAATGTTAAAACTAAGACTGTATTTAGTAAAATCAGAATATCAGTTTTAAATGTCCGGTTGGCATCTTTTAGTAGATACTGCGTATCATCATACCCAATGCTCCTGCGTATACGCTTTAGGTTTTTAATGCGCCAATCTTCTGTTTCTACATCAAGTGGTATCTTAAAACTAGCACTAGTAGATTCTTTCCAATAAGATGATGTTTCTCGAACAGCACTGGCAGAGGCCAGAGAATTTATTTGATGAGCCCACAGACTAAAAGCGGCTGTTTTTTTCTGTAACTCTACATTTTCATCATTCTTCAACTTGCTGTAGGCTTTGATCAGATCTTCAAGTAATATTCGCCATGAGACTCCATCTATTACTAGGTGATGGGCTGTGATAAAAAGCTCTTCTTTTTTACCTGGACCATAAAAGACTGCTGCTTTGATTAATAGATCTTCTGATAAATTCCAACCAGCCCGCATTTGATTACACAAATCGGGAATTTCATCTGCATCCCTTATGCTATAAGTAAGTAGTGAGAAACCCTTTTTTAAATACTGTCGATTATAATATATCGTATTCGTGTCGTTACTATAATTTATTCTCAACGTATCGTGGTGCTTAATCACTTTATCGAAGGCCTCTTCCAATTTGACAATCTCAATCTCCTGATGAAAAGTCAACATTACAGACTGCATGAAATAAGCTGGCTTATTGAACTGGCCTGAAAAAAACCAGGATATAATTGGAGTAGACTTGATCTCACTATCAATATACCCTTGCTCATAATGATTTTCATTTTTATCTTTTATACATTCACTTATTTGACTTATAGTACCGTAGGTTAAAATGTCCTTCACATCTACTATAAGCCCCTTTTCTGCTAACCGGGAGGCTATTTGAACCGCTTTAATAGAGTCTCCACCTAGCTCAAAAAAGTTTCGGTTAACTGAAACTTGATCCGTTTTCAAAACCGCTTTCCAAGCATTTGTTAGTTCTTTCGTTACAGTGTTCTTCACGGAAAACTCTCTTATTACCGATGGTGCATCATTTGACTGTGGAAGTCCGTCATAATCTATTTTACCATTGTAGGTAAGTGGGAAATGTGTTAATGCTATGAATCGTGTAGGTATCATATAATATGGCAGTTTACCTATTAAATGATTACGTAATACCTCTTCTTTGATAGCATTAGTATCTAAATCAGTCAGCGTATAATAAGCAAAAAGTAAGGAGTGACCTTTATCGTTTTGATCCAACTTCACTACCACACCTTTCACTTGCGTATGACTTAAGATAACACGTTCAATCTCGGTCAATTCTACCCGGTAACCACTAATCTTAACCTGTTTATCCGTACGGCCAATGAATTCTATTTTACCTCTTGCCTGTCTTTTTGCCGTATCTCCTGTATAATACATTTTATCCGCGCTATCAATAAACGGATTATCTACAAATTTATCACTTGTTAAAGTCTCATTGTAGAGATACCCTTTTGCCAGACCTACACCGGAAATGTATATATCACCAGGCACCCCATCAGGAACCGGTTGTAAATGCTCATCCAAAAGGTAGATTTTGGTGTTAGAAATAGGTACTCCGATAGGAACCGTACGATTATTTTCTTCGGGATTGAAAGAATAGACCATACAACCCACTGTTGCTTCTGTCGGACCATATTCGTTAAATATTTTTACCTTTTTATTAAATAAATTATGAATATCCCGCGCTAAGGCTTCATCAAGAACTTCACCACCAACAATAATTCTTTTTATAGAACTTTTGGCGACTAGATCAGGATTAACATAGTCTTTCATCAACCTAAGATGTGAAGGTGTAAGCTTGATTACATGCGCCTTATTATCCTTTAGTACTTGTTGTATGGCTAGGTCTTGTCCTCCAGGATAAATTATGACTTTATTTCCTGTTAGAAGGGGGAGAAATATAGAAGTAAGTGTGAGATCAAAAGCAACAGAAGTGAAAAGCGGAAAATCAGCTCCTTCATCTTCTATATAGGTAGATGCCGCCCATGTAATATAATTGACAAACGACCTGTGTGATATCATCACGCCTTTTGGCCCACTGGTAGTACCAGAAGTATAAATAACATAAGCGATAGTATGTGCTAAAGATGTTGCGGTAAGGTTACTGTCTACATATCCAGAAGTTTCCATATTTTCAATAAGGATGATATTGTCCGGAATACAGTTAATCGCTGCCAAATGTTGCTTTTGATCTGCTTTAGTTATAAGCTTATCACATTTGCTGTCAGACAATATATAAGCAATTCTCTCCACTGGCATTTCCGTATCTATAGGCAGGTAACTACCTCCAGCTTTTAGTATACCGAGCATACTAATAATGAACTGTGACGAGCGAGGTAAAAGTATACCCGTTACTTCTTCCTGAACTAAACCTCCTTTTTGTAAAATCTTACACAATTGATTAGCCTCATGATTTAGCTGTTCAAAACTGAGAACTCCACCATCATACTCAATAGCAGTTTGGTTAGGTGTTTTTTCCACTTGTTCCTCGAACAGTTGATGAATTGTTTTTCCGGAAGGAAAAGGAGTCGCAGTAGCATTAAATTTCTCGAGAATTGTGTGTCTTTTTTCTTCTGAAAGTACGCTCAGCGTAGCAAGTTTAGCAGTTGGATGAACAGTTATTTCATTTACTAACCTAAGAAACCCTTTTGCCAACCTGTTAATAGTAACTTCATTGAAAAGGCTAGTTGCATATTCAATATTAAATGATAATGCATCTTTAACATCAAAAAACTCTATTGATATGTCGTACTTTGCGAAGCCTGGATCCAAAAAATACGATGACAACGTAAAATCTTGATTTTCTACTTCTGGAAATCCCATGTTTTGATAGATAAACATAGTGTCGAAGATAGGATTTCGCGCCGTGTTCTTCTTTTTATAAACCTTCTCTACCAGGGAATCAAATGGATACTCCTGGTGGCGAAGAGACTCTGTTATTGTTTGCTTTACCTTTTCAAGTAGATGATTAAATGTTTCTTCTTCATATTGCGTAATTCTAACTGCTAGGCTATTTGCAAACATTCCCAGCATGTTTAGCAAATCAGGGTGATTTCTTCCGGCAGTTGGAATTCCAATAATAATATCTTTTTGACGAGTATACTTCTGTAGAAGAAGGTAATAAATAGTAAAGAGCAATACATGAAGCGTGCAATTATTACTTCTAGCTGTTTTAACCAATAACTCACGCATATCCTTATCTATTGGATAAGCTTTTCGGGCACCCTTCGTATTAAACATTACAGGTCTTGGATAATCTGTAGGCAATTCTAAAAGGGGTAATTCTCCATCTAGTTGTTTTATCCAATAGGCTTCCTGTTTTTTCTGAGATGTACTATTTAACCTTTCTTTTTCCCATAAAATAACATCTGTAAAAGTAACTGGTAGATCTTTAGTCTTTTGTCCCCGGTATATATCAAATAGTTCTTCAACAAAATAGAAAACGGAAAGGCCATCTGAAATAATATGATGAAAATCAAGAAATAAAATTTGTTTTTCGGAAGAAATTTTTAGCAAAGAAGCTCTGAATAGCGGACCGTTTTCCAGATTAAAAGGTTTTATTTGTTCACATACTATTTTCTGATCTTCTTTCCCACTAATATGTAAACGCTTAAGGTGGAATGAAATCTTTTCCCTCAATCTTATTTTTGGCTCTACAGGATTGGTGAATATCATTCGGAATACCTCATAGCGGAGGATTAACTCTCGCATGGATTTTTCCAGCTTCTTTTCGTCTAACGTACCGCTAATAGTAAAGGCAACAGGTATATTATATGCTGTAGAATCCCGATCGGACAGCCATACATAATATAGTCTCCGTTGCGATGAGGCAAGAGGATAATGTAACTGAACTGGAGCACCAGAGATAGGAACGAATTTACATCTGTCTGAAGCTGCTATTTCTGACGCAATTTCCAGTATTGACTGCTTTTCATAAAAGATTTTAGGTAATACTTCTATCTGCAATTCCTTGTGGATAAGCATACAGATCTCTGCTGCTTTCAGAGAATTACCTCCAGCTTCCAGAAAATTTTCGGATTTAAGTATAGTAGTATTATATCCAAGTACTCTATTCCAAATATCTAAGAGTTTTTGCTCCTGTTCATTTGCTGGAATGAATACAGCACTAGTTTCAGCCCTCAAATAAGGGGTTAGCTCTTTTTCGATATTATCAAAAAATCCTTCCTTATACTTCTGCAATAGTTTATACCGTTGCAATTTACCACTTGTAGTTCTAGGTATATTACTTACCGGCAATACTTTATCAATGTCTAACCCTGTTTTCTGATTAACTACCAATGTTAATTCTTTAACAACCGGAGCGAATTCTTCTATGGCTCCACGGTGGAATACAAATGCTATCACTTCTTCCTTTTTAATATCAGCATTATAATGCCCAACGATCGCTATCTTATTTAATTCAACTTCCTGTACTTCTTCTGCCAACCTTTCTATGTCATGCGAGTAGTAATTCTGACCATTAATGAAGAAGATATCTTTTGATCTGCCTGTAATATAAAGAGCATTGTCATACATAAAACCAAGATCTCCGCTTTTCAGCCAGCCGTCCGTTGTAAAAGCATCTCTTGTGGCTGTAGGGTTTTTATAATATCCAGAGGTTACACTTTCTCCTCTTATCTGTACATGCCCTATCATTTTATCCTTTAATACCTGATCATTATCACCTGTAATTCGGAATGTACAGTAATCAATGCTTTTACCTACACTCACAAAAGAAATCCCTTCATTACCTTTTGTAACTATTTCAATAGTATGCCCCGTTTTTAATTGAGTCCTATCTATACGTAGGGAAATAACTTCATCTTTTAAATCAGACATGGATACCGCAAGTGTAGCTTCTGCAAGTCCATATACAGGACACATAGCAGTAGGTTTTAACCCAAAACGAGCCAAATTATTCATAAAGTCTGCACATAATTTCTTAGAGATAGGCTCAGCACCATTATATATGATCCTAACATTAGATAGATCCCAATCCTGCTTATCGAGATCGCAATGCTTCATCAGGTATTCATAGCCAAAGTTAGGGGAAGCTATTATTGAGGCTTTATGTTCACTAACCTTTTCAAGCCAAATGGCCGGATTACGTATAAAGGTGTTAGTGGAGATAATGTATTGCTGCATTCCGGAAAACAATGGATTCAAATGCAATCCAATTAATCCCATATCATGCGTAAGGGGCATCCAACTTAGCATAGTATCCTCTCTACTGTAATTAGCCGCTTTAGCAATGGCTTTTAAATTACAGATTAAGTTATGATGCGTCAATAGCACGCCTTTAGGATTGCCAGTAGAACCTGATGAGAATTGTATATAGGCTATGTCATTTTTTTGAACACTATGTAACAGAGGGGGGGTATTCGCAATATTTGTTTTCTCCAAGAATAATGTTTGACTTCTCAGTCTCTCAAAGTCCTGCTGAAATCCGTTTTTGGTTGCATAATCAAGTAGATTATTGAATTGACGCTGCCCAATAATTATATAAGGGTTATCGAGTATAGAAAAGACCTTAAGAACCTTTCCTTTATGATCTTGAGTATTACCTATCGTTAGAGGCACGGGGATGATACCCCCCATCAAACATGCCCAGAACGTAACAACAAATTCTTCAATATCTTCAATTTGAAAAATAATTTCATCTCCTCTCTCTACTCCTTTTTCCTGTAAAAAGGCAAGTTTGTCGTACGAAGAATAATACAGCTGTTTGTATGTAAGATGATTTACATGGTCAGTTTTTTGGATAAATGTAATCCCTACTTCATCCAATATTTTTCTTTCTTCTAGTAATTCTACAAGAGTATGCACGGTTCCGAAGTCTTGGAAATTAAAGATTCTACTAAGTGCTCACAATCTACCTGTTTACAAAGCTATCAGAATGACAGTGATTATTGAGCGATTTAGGCGCAGTATAAGATATGAGAGCATCTATTTATCTAACCCCGACCAAACGCTCTGAAATGTATATGAAAACATTTCGCTAAAAATACATTCCTACTGAAAGCCCAGTAGATTTGAATTCATCCCGGTGGGGAACTAATAAAGCCTATGATTTTTGATGTATTTCGAAATCTTTATTTGGTGGTTCCTTATCTTGACTTTCAAGATTGTCCTTTATTACTTTATCTGTTACGTTACCGGTATTTACCGCAAAATAACCTATCACCCGAATGTGCTATCCGTGCCCCGGCGACCCCAAAACTGCTTTTTCAGTTCGGTAAATTCCTGAAGCATCTTCCGAGAAGCCACCGTGACGCGGTTTTCCCCTTTATATATTGCACCATTTTAGCTACTGATAAACGAGGTGGGTAGCTCACAAGCAGATGAATTTAAACCAGTTACAAATGGCAAAGATATGATGCCAAGCCTTCCAAGTCAATGGACAAGTATGCGACAGTCAAGGCTAAGGCAATGACTTCTATATCAGAAAAAGAAGGGGATGGACCTGTGCGAGGCACATTGCCTTTTACATTCAGTTCATCAGCTAGCATCACTTGACTTTTTTTAAATGATCTGGTAATTCATTGCTATATCGTGCATGAGTAGAGCGGTATTGCAAGCTAAACTCTTCTGCTTAGTGAACGGTACTATAACTGAAGAAAAACTCATACAACGCATACCATTTTTATATCTTTTACTATATCGCTCAGAATAATTATTAACATTTGTTAATTTCATTAAACTATTTCAACACATTCTACCGATATATCAACTGATATTTCCCTATTCAATGCTTGAATTTGTATTATAAGCCTACTCCTTCCATTTTTTCTAATTAATACCCCTTTAGCACCTGAGAACTGTCCACGACTAATTGACACTTTCATTCCTGCCCTATTAAAACACCCATTCGACACATCAACTTCTCCGTTTAAAATTTTTTTAATTGAACTAATTGTCTCTTGTGGAATAACAGCAGGTTTTCCTTCAAAGGATACAAATCTTACTAACTCTCGAACTTTAAGGATATTAAATCGCTTATGAGGCAATACGTTGACAAATACATAATTAGGAAATAAAGGAACTTCCAGCTTTTTCTTTCTATCGCTCCACTGTCTGACCACTTTTTGCTTAGGTAAGAAAGTAGTTATCCCTAAATCTTTCAGTTTTCTGTCCGCCTTATGTTCGCATTTGGGGTAAGTATATACTACATACCATTCGGGTTGTTTTTCTGAGAATTTGATACTCATGGTTGATATAAGTTAGATATAGTTGTATGAATGAATATCAATTGAGTAAAGCTTCGTTATAGTTAGTCACATAACCTATCTACATCAGATTTAATAAGTTTTTTTGGCAGAAACTCCTCTGCAATATTGGATTACCTTGATAGATCAAGCTAAAAAGTAGAATAGAATACTTCCAAGTAAAAGCAAACTCAGTTATTTGTATTAATTATATACTAAATAATATGGAGATAGCCTCTATCAAGTATTTTTTTGAAAATTATTTTTTACATTAAAAATTATATTTAATCGCAATATATCGATTTAATTTGATTGGACTGCAATTGTGTATGCCCCTTTTTCTTTGGTTGGTAATTATGAAACAAAAACTTTGAGCGACTAACACTCTGTTTAGAAAATAGCCTAAGCTGAGTAGAAGTATACTTAAGTGTTCCAACCAAGGTTCGCCTCTTCTTACCGAAGTGCACAGCGCTAGTCATTGTACTTGCTACCTTTGGATATATCAGCCTTCCAGTCATGATGTTCAATGGCATAAGACTTTTGCGTTTCAGTCAGAGCATAGATGGCTCGCTAAGCATTATCGCCCAAGGCTTTTTTTTAAAATACCGGTGAGCTATACTGTGCAATAAAGCATTCATCCTGTTGGATATTCAACCACTTATAGATTTCCTGCCCGTTATACTGTGGCTACTGATAAGAGTTAAAAAAACGTCCCTTCGCTAAACCAATCCCATATAACACAAATAGTTCTTTAATCAACGAAAAGCTCACTATCACTTACCTTTCTTATCAGATTTATTGATTCTATTCTTTAGCTCTTCCCATGTTCTATCTATTTTTTCTTTGGAAATAGGGTGTCGTCTAAATGCGATACCGTTGAATAATTCTTTAGCTTCATCTTCGATAAGTCGTTCAATGTCAATATTTTTTCTTTTTTGAAAGACAAAAAAAGCCTTGTGAACAAGAAGAATCACTTTATTAACAATAAACAGTAGTGGTCTATAGAGAAGCGCACATATGGTTTTACTAATTTTCTTCAAATTGATCTTTAAAATAAGAGATATTAAACCCGAGGGTAGAACCCTGGCTTCCTCTTTCCGATGCAGAGCCTCAAGGAATTAGATCACTAATTATTAGAGGCAGTCATTTATGATGTTGGGGGAAATGACACTATTCAAAATTTATTAGCAACAATACTAAGGTATCCACGGTAGCCTATTGTTATATTTATTCATCATATACTGATTTCCCTTCAAAAAATATTCAGCATTAGGGTGCCGCCCTTCAGTAAGTAAATAATTAGTAGTGTATAGGTTAGTACATTCATACTTTGGAAAAATTCTATCAAGGCCTCTAAAAAAATAACGATCTGCGCCCAAAGGGTGGTACCATAAATGTGCTACACTAGTCAATGTCTGTCTTTTAAGACCGTAACAGTTTGTATCAATTAAATAGTAAGAATCAGAGAATGGTAGAAATTTGCCTATACTTTCGCAATTATCATCAGCAATATAAGAGTAGTCATAATTGTATATTTTTCTCATACTATACGCCCAATCTAATTCCTTCGTTTCAATAAGATTTATAATAGAACTTACGTGATCTGTATCTAGCCAATTGTCTTCATCTAGGAAAAAGATATAATCGGAATTGATTAAGTATGAAATCGCTGCATAAATTCGGTGTCCATTAAACCCGCCTTGACCAGTATTAAAAGGAAGTTTGATAATTAATATTTTTTCGGTGTTGTATTCATTAATCATTTTATTTACTCTCAGATAGTGGCATTCACCGTCTATAACTATAAGATGAACTAAAGATTCATAGTCCTGAGTCAAAACACTTTCTATAGCGATTTTTAGAGATAGTTTACCTATAGTAGGTGTAATTATAACAGCTTTTCGCAAACCTTGATTTTGCGAGATTATTATATTATTAATTTCTCGCCATTTATTCTTTTCATATTGAGTAAACATAGTCATAAGTGTACTACAACTATACTATTCCGAAAACAAATGAAAATATTGAAGTCAATGAATCTTATTGCTTGCACACTCTAATATCATATCATTTAGTTCGATAGGCTTGCAGGATAATAGTAGCTGTGTTTCAAACGATTGGTGCTTCTTGTGGAAGTATATCGTATTGATCTCTTCCTCTAAACTTTTTTTGGTTTCTACTTTAGTATGAGGGTAATGTATTGAGTCTGCATTACGATTCAATTTAAACTTAGCACCTTTTTCGCTTAATCGATATCCCAGTTCTACATCTTCAATTCCCCACCTTCCATCAAATTTGGGATCAAACATACCAACCTCTTTAATTAGGAAATTACGTGATACAGATACGTTACAAGTCCAAAAGTAAGCCCAAGGTGCTGGAAGGTCATTAATGTTGTCTTTGTATTTGATATAGTACTCCTCCCGAAGATCAAGAAACGTAGCTGTAGAATTAAAATATCTAATGGACTTATCTGGACTATTAGGAGCAATTAATTTGAGCAGTATATCTTCATTCTCGTTTCCTTGATCATAACAATAAACATATCCTAATACAACGGTTGGGTGCATGTCAGAGGAATGAGCATTAATATGTGCTAACACACACCTGCTAGAAAGTAGTATACCAGAATCTACGAAGACAATAATATCCCCTTCTGCATTCTTTATGCCTACATTGCGCGCTGAACCAGGACGGTAGCCTTTGTCTTCCTGAAAGAAGTACCTTACTTTCATTTTGGATTTATAAGTATTAACTACGGAATATGTATTGTCAGTTGACCCATCATCTACAATAATTACCTCGATTAATCTCTTATCAATACACTGGTTAGCAATGGAATTTAATGTATAGTTTAATAGTTTAGCTCTATTATAAGTAGGTATAACTATACTTGCTTTAAGATCAGATTTTAACATTTTTTGAGTTGTTTAGGTTAATCATGTTTAATGTAATTCAGAAGATGATGTTTACTAAACTTGTTGAGATGCTGTCTTTTGGTGAGATAGCAAGTTTGAGCCAAACAACGATTTCTAACCTATTGGCCAAATACAAAGGTTGACTATTTAAACCAACTATTGATACAGCATATATACACCATGATGGTTAAGGCCCCTAGAGGCTAATGGCGTGCTCAGAATCTGTTTGAGTTATTTTTTT
>CAKZYJ010000471.1 GCA_937884755.1 uncultured Flammeovirgaceae bacterium | reverse complement strand
CACCTCTACTTTGTAGGACATCCCTGACTTTATGTCCATTTTTTCTATTATTCTTTTATTGAGTGATTTACTGGCAGTATCATATCTTATTTTTATTGATGACTGGGCGAAAGCTCCGAAAATGATACTGGAGGAGAAACAAAATGCAACTAGTATTTTCATTGGGAAAATTGTTAAAGTAAGTTAAGAAATAATGATGATTAAGCGGGAATTTTTTCTTTGAGAAAAATCCTTTCCAACAGGGGAATAATCGCAGTTACGAAAGCCAACAGTATAGCTGCCCAAAAATGGTCAAATTTTGGAATCCAGAATTCGAAAATGTCGCCAAAATTAGCCACCCAAACGCAAAAAGCTACGGTAGCTACAATAGTATGAAATGTAGCATATTTCTTTCCGTTGTCTTTCGTAGCAAAGTACATCCAAAGTGGAGTAAGAATTAAGACCCCAATAAAGATCACGATGAAGAATATTTTATCCGCCTGATCTGCGCCTATACCCATACCTCGTATTGCAGTATATAACGCTACACTTTCCGAAGGAATATATTTGATCAACTTTGAAGTGAAGTTGTCATCTTGTTTACTTGAGCTAGAGGGAGTATAAGTAGCCTTAGTCCAAGCCACAGGTCTTAGAGTTGACATAACGAACTAAATTTAAGGGTTGAAATGAAAACTCAGTTTATGAGTTTACTAATCTCAATACTGATTTTTGGGGCCGTTAACCTATTAATAGCTACGCAGCTAGAGCATATCAAGTGAGGTTTAAACTATATTGCGACGAAGCAATGCTCTTCTTGCCACGTCAAGAGCCAACACGGCATCTACTCTCAAAAACTCTTTGTGGGTATTATCCACGTTGTCTCGTTCGTCGTCACCATCTATAATAGTTACACTACCTGCTCTAAGCCACGCAACTATTTCGTCTATTTCAGGAAGCTTATTGGTCTCCCGGAAATGCAATTGCTGAAGAAGGAGTACAACGCCGGCGATGACAGGTGTTGCCTGACTTGTTCCTTGTTGTACTGACTCACTTCTATCGTCTTTAATACCCGATGAAGTAACAACTGCTCCGGGTGCGAAAATATCTGTTCTACTGATATTATTTACTGATTCATGTAGCCGCTGTGAGAAGGGGGTTATCTGACCGGATTTTGTGCTGTAAGCAATTGCTCCATCATAATAATACATTTCACCTTCATCAGAATCATAAACTGCTCCCACACTAATCGTATCTCGGAGAATTGCTGGAAAACTCATACCTTGCTCACTATCGTACCGGAAATAGTCATTACCAGAGGCTACAACTACGGCAATTCTTTTCTCCTTAAGAAGTTTAATTTGTTCATTTAGCTCAAAATCCAAAAATTCTTCGTCATTCTGATGATTTGATGCATCACCCAAAGACATACATACACAAGTTATTTGATACTGAGAGTGATGTTTATTAACCCATCGTAGACCACCAATAATATCCTCGAATGAACCACCTCCTCGGTTGGGTAGTACCTTAATAGGAATGATTCGGGCATCAGGAGCGATTCCCCGATGAACACCGTTAGCTACGATAATCCCGGCTACGTTGGTTCCATGCCCTTGACCATCACTGGCATTCTCACGATCCCCCCTGCTGTCATCAGTGTAATTAACTTGAGTAGCCACTCTTCCGGCAAAATCAATATGTGAAGCTCTTAAGCCGGTATCTAAGCCCGCTACACAAAGACCGCTACCAGATACATGAAAGGTGCTTCTGGCCTCAGTAGCTCTGACAAATACGTCTACTTCTCTGAGTTGCGGAATAAATAGGGATGTTCTAACCTGCTTAGGTTCTTCTACCCTAATTGAAGTTGACTGATAAAATGATTTTTCTGGCTCTGTCATGATAAAGTTGATTTTAGTTATGATTATTTATTAGCTGAGAAATGTTCTCCGTAGCCATCTTGAAGCTTCAGTTCGATCTTGGTGGAAAAGCAATTCCTTACTATGTTGATTGGCACATATGAGTTTACCTACACCTATCGTACTTACGCCTGCTTTATTTGATCCCTATTTTTTGATCAATCTGAATTCTCGATCTTAAAAGGCCCTTAGCAATGAGTAGCAGTTCTATTTCTTCCTCGTCAATATAAATTCCTGGCACACTGATTTCTTGAAGCTCACCGTTAATTATTAGGTCATCAATCTCAAAGTGCTTGATATTTTCGTTGATTAATGTGAAATATTGTTCATACTCCTCAGCGTAAGAATATTTCAGCTGAGCTGCAATCTCATTGTAGTAAAAGTTATCAACCAAGTAGGGGAGGCCATTATTAAGAAGAAAGCTATTGGTATTCGCCTCTATACGGAAATCCTCAATTGATACGATCTTATTGGTGTGATCGATACTAGGTATTGCTGTGAAATATACACTACCTTTAAACCTCTTGAATTTAGCTTTTCCTTTGATATCCGCTCGAACAAGTAACGCACCTTTATTATTTAGCCTAATTCCCTGAATATTTAAGTCCCTTATTTTTACTGATACATTCTCCTTTTCGTACTTTTTTCCTAACACTTCTTCTTTTGCCAATGCTTCCAAATAGTCATAATTCACCACGGCAGGTAGATAGATATTGAATTTACCCTGGGTATTTTCGTTAAGCGTGAGATTAGGCAATGGCAAATCAGATACAGTTGGCTTAACAGTTGAGACTTGTAGTTTCGCCGCAATGCCAATTGCCATTCTTAATTTTCCATTACTTGCATTAAGGTTCTCAAATATTACTTTCTGGGGTTGGATGTCTAACCAAAAGCTATCCAACTGAACTGGCTTTTTGATTTCTACCCAGTACTTGGAGGCTTCGCTTTTTATGTCGTACTGCTGAACTAGTTCAGCAACTTTATGATCAATATCCTGTTGAAAGTCATTTACAAATTTCTGGAGTGGCTTCTCAAGCTTATCCTTGATATCAATATTTATTCTGATCAAATTTCCTATCAAATCGATATGTAGATGGGTGTCACCGCTGAGGCTACCCTTAAGATAGGTATTAGCCTTTAGTGAGTAATCTTCTTGCATTTCTAATTTTATCCTAAGCTCTACATCTACTGTTGGCGCGGCGTCTCCATGCTCAGTTACTGTTACTCCTGGTACAGCACAACCACTGCCAAACGGGTTAGGCACAGAACAGCATTCTCCACCTTCCCAGAATCCACCACAAGCGGTATAACTACCCCTGGCTCTGACGTCGATTGGTACCCGAAATATTAATTCGTTGCCCTGAGCAGAAAACCTGACTGGTTTGTTACGATACACTTGATAAGAGTATCTTGTAGTATTTCCCTCTCTTCCGCTACCACTTTCAATCAAACCACTAGGCAAATTTTGATTAATAAATGCCTCGATAGTAACAATATCTATTTCAAAAGGTAGTGTTATTTGCGAGTTAAGCCTCTCCGAGCGTTCTGGCAAATTACCTATAACGGGTTCATCAGGTAAAATTTTAGTTGTCTTACAAGCAGTAATAGCTACTACAGCTACTACTAATAAATAGCT
>CAKZYJ010000470.1 GCA_937884755.1 uncultured Flammeovirgaceae bacterium | reverse complement strand
GTTCGGCATGCAGTTGCTCTGGGTACTGATGTTGAGTTGTTTCTTTTCCTGGCTGCTGATGGAAGCCTACGGCCGCTACGCAGTAGTGACCGGACTGACCTCCATCTACAGTTTTAAAACCCGGTTGAAGGCCGGAAAACTGGTTGCGATACTGGTAGTGGTTGGAATTATCGTAGCTCAGTGGAATGCGCTATCCGGTATTCTGGGGCTGAGTGCCAACGCTATCTACGAAACCTTACTACTATTCTGGCCCGATTTGCCCGCCGAAAACTACTGGGTGGTACTGGGTATTGCCATCACTCTGATTCTCATCATGTACTCCCTGCTGTGGGTAGGAAGATATTCGTTTTTTGAAAAGGTGCTGATTGTCTTCGTTACCCTTATGGGTATCTCCTTTCTGATCTCCATGTTCGTAGTCTTCCCTCCACCGGGAGATATTGTGCGAGGAATCGTCCCTAGCATTCCGGACGTAGCTGGGGGTAAGTTACTGGTGGCAGCCTTTGTGGGTACTACCATGGCTGCTCCCACCTTCGTCGTTCGTCCGCTACTGATGAAGGGAAAAGGCTGGAATCAAGATAACACTAGAGAGCAGTCTCGCGATGCGCTTACTTCAGCTATTCTGATGTTTGTAATCAATCTAGCGATTATGGCAGCGGCTACCGGAGCACTGTTTTACGAAGGTAAAACTATTGAAAAGGTGCTGGACATGGTATACACCCTGGAACCCGTAGCGGGTAAGTTTGCCGTAGTACTATTTATGGTAGGAGCCCTCAGTGCGGGCCTGTCTTCGATCTTCCCTATTATGATGGTGGCTCCCCTACTGATTGCTGACTATCAGGACGGAGAATTGGACACCAACTCCTCCCGCTTCCGAATCCTCACCGGAATAGCCAGCATCATTGGGTTGAGTGTACCCATTCTGGGAGCGAATCCAATTGCCGCCCAGATTGCTACCCAGGTAGCCGGGGTATTTGTACTCCCTTTAGTAATTGGCGGAATTATGTACCTCATCAACCGTAAGGATATGATGGGGGAACACAAGGCCAGTATCGGAATGAATATTGGCTTAGCCGCGGCGTTGGTTTTCGCCTGCATCATTTCTTACACGGGCCTGACAGCCCTACTGGAGCTTATCTAACAAGTATTACTACTTATCCTAAACTCTTTTCCCGCTAATGAGTACATTAATGTACATTATCAACCATCAATTCTTATGCAAGACTTAACCAACAAAACCGCACTAGTTACTGGAGGAAGTAAGGGTATTGGCTACGGTATTGCCGAGGCACTTATGGCTCAGGGAATGAAAGTAGGCATCACCAGTCGCTCCCAATCCAATGCGAATGAAGCAGCCGAAAAGCTCAATCAATCTAATAAAGGCCAGGCACTAGGATTAGAGGCCGACGTGCGCAGTATGGAATCTCAGCAACAGGCGGTGGATCGATTAATAGCCGAGTGGGGCCAACTGGATTTACTGGTCGCTAATGCCGGACTGGGTCACTTCGCTTCTATTGAGGATATGACTGCCGAGCAGTGGAACGAAACTATTGACACCAACTTAACCGGTGTATTTTACAGCATCAAAGCCAGCTTAGATGCGTTGAAGTCATCTCAAGGCTATATTATGACCATTTCTAGCTTAGCCGGAACCAATTTCTTTGCGGGTGGCTCAGCCTACAATGCCAGTAAATTCGGCCTTACTGGTTTCACCCAATCGGTAATGCTTGATCTGCGGAAGCACGGTATCAAAGTATCCACTATCATGCCAGGGTCGGTAGCTACCTACTTCAACAATCATCAGCCTAATGCGGAGGATGCCTGGAAAATTCAAATTGAAGACTTAGGGCAAATGGTAGTAGACCTCATGCACATGCATCCGCGCACGCTTCCGAGTAAAATAGAAGTGCGCCCGTCGCAGCCACCGCAACGTTAGTCTGGTTGTTGGGTTTCTTTCAGAGGGAAAATAGTTGTATCTTGATACAGTTTAATACCCAACCAGACCATGAAAAAAGCCAAAACCGACAACTCACTACCTACACTTATTGGTAAAGCTTCGCGCCTGATGAGCAATCAGATTTCTAAAAACCTGGCCGAGTATCAGGTAACTGCCGAGCAATGGGCTATTTTGGATAGCCTTTGGGAAGAGGACGGGCAAACCCAGCAACAGCTCGCCAACCAGACCAATAAAAATAAGGCTAGCATCACCCACTTGATTGATAATCTGGAGAAGCGTAAGCTGGTGAAGCGGGTTACCCACGAGAAGGACCGACGCAATAAAATGGTATGCCTTACCCCCGACGGAGCAGAGCTAAAGGGGCCACTCACAAAAACGGTTAAGCAGACCATAAAACATCTCACGAAGGGACTGGATAAAAAAGATATGAAAGGATGCCGGAAAGTACTAAAAAAGCTGGTTCAAAATCTGGTAGAAGCTTAATTTAATGAGTAATGATTTACGCATAAGAGGGATGACGAAACCTACTATTGACGACTTACGCCGAATTCCAACCTTTGAGGGGCTAGACGACGAAGCCCTGAACTGGATGATTGATAAAGCCGAATTGCGAACCATTCTGGTTGACGACTATCTTTTCCGCAAAGGTGATTCTATTGACTACATGCACATCATCCTAAGCGGGAAGCTTAGAATCAAAATTCAGCAGGGAAAGCAGTTCCGGGAGATTAGCGCTATTGAAGCCGGAACCATTACCGGCATACTCCCCTACTCCCGTATGAAAGAAGCTACTGGTTTTGGTATTGCGGCAGAGGAAACCAAAGTACTCTCACTACACAAACAGCATTTTGTGGAGATGGAGCAGGTGAGTCGCGATATGGTACAGGCTCTGGTAGGTGTAATGACTACCCGTGCCCGAGACTTTACCCGCTTACAGCAGCAGAACGAGAAAATGATGGCTCTGGGAAAACTTTCGGCTGGCTTAGCCCATGAGTTGAATAATCCGGCAGCGGCCATCGTACGCAGCTCCGATATTTTGCGCCAGCATCTCCACCACACTCCCGATAATTTCAAGAAGGTCATCCTTATTCGCCTGGAACCCGAGCAGGTAGATGCGGTCAATGACATTCTGTTTGCAAAAATCAATGAGCCCCCCCCGACTATCTCCATGATGGAGCGTAACAACCAGGAGGACGAAATTGCTGAATGGCTGGAAGACCGGGGATGGGATGATGGCTACGAGGCCGCCGAAAACTTTGTGGAGTTTGGTATGACGCTGGATGACCTAAAAGAAATCGACGAAATCATTGAGGGAAAGCACACCGACCCGGTGATTGGCTGGCTGAATAACGTGCTAACTACCGAAAGGCTGGTGAAAGAAATTGAGGAGGCCTCCCAACGTATTTCTACCCTGATACAGTCGGTGAAGACGTACACACATATGGATCGCTCTACCGAAAAAGCGGAGGTAGACATTCATGAAGGGCTGATCAGTACCCTTACGATGCTAAACCACAAGCTGAAAAAGAAAAACATCCAGGTTGAGAAAGATTTTCAGGGTGATATACCCAAAATTCCGATGTATGTCAGTGAAGTTAATCAGGTCTGGACCAACCTGATTGATAATGCCGTAGATGCCATGGATGAGAAGGGCACTCTTACCATCCGTACCCAAACCGAACGCGACCACCTGAAGGTGCAGATCATTGACAACGGGAATGGGATTCCACCGGATATCCAGGACAGTATTTTCGACCCCTTCTTTACCACCAAACCTGTGGGACAAGGCAGCGGACTGGGATTAGATATTGTCAAAAAAATTATTGAGCAACACCAGGCTTCTATCAATCTACGTTCGGAACCCGGTAAAACCCAGTTCACGATTTGTTTTCCTCTGCGTAGCAGCTAGTCGACAGTCCATGGTCCACAGTTTCTTGCTGCTAGAACATGCTGTGAACCATCGACCAATAACCATTTACTCCGGCTACCGTTCAGTAAAAACGAAACATTACCTTAATCTGAGACTTCTCCTTACCTGACCATGAAACGCCCTATCATCTTTGCCATAGACGACGATCCGCAGGTTATCCGGGCTATTGCCCGCGACCTACGTAGTGAATACAAAAAGGAATATAGAATCTTAAGTACCGACTCATCAGAGGAAGCTTTGCAATCTCTAGAGGAGCTGAAGAAGCAGGGCGAAGAGGTCGCCATATTTTTGTCTGACCAGCGGATGCCCGAAATGTTGGGAGTTGAATTTCTTCAGCAAGCCAAAGAGTTCTACCCCAAGTCCAAAAAGGTATTACTGACCGCCTATTCGGATATTGATGCCGCTATTAAGGCTATAAATGACGTGCAGCTAGATTATTATCTGACGAAGCCCTGGGACCCACCTAAAGAAAAACTCTACCCAGTACTTAACGATCTGCTCGATGATTGGCAAAGTCATTACATCCCTGATTTTGAAGGGATTAAGATCGTCGGTTACCAGTATTCACCTAAATCACACGAGGTGAAGGACTTTCTGGCCGGAAACCTGATTCCCTACCAGTGGCTAGATGTGCAGAATAGCAGCAAAGCCTGCGAACTACTGGAACTTAATGATATTGCTGAAAAAGATTTACCTGCAGTTTTCTTTGAAGACAACTCCTACCTAGTTAGCCCATCTATCAGCAGTATCGCTCAAAAGGTTGGAATGAAAGTGGAAGCTACTAATCAGCTATACGACGTAGTAATTATCGGAGCCGGCCCTGCCGGATTAGCGGCTGGAGTCTACGGCGGCTCAGAAGGGCTAAAGACCTTACTCATTGAAAAAAGGGCTCCTGGAGGACAGGCCGGTACCAGTTCCCGTATTGAAAACTACCTAGGCTTTCCGAACGGGCTGAGCGGCTCTGACCTTACTCGCCGGGCAATCTCTCAGGCCAAGCGAATGGGTAACGAATTTCTGTCACCCGTGGAGGTGACCGATATTCAGCTTCAGGATCACTACAAGATTATTACGCTATCCGATGGCAGCGAGATCCGTTCCAAAAGTATTATTATTTCTACTGGGGTGAATTACCGAAAGCTCGAAGCTAACGGAGTACATAATTTCACCGGGGCAGGGGTTTACTACGGGGCCGCCACTACCGAGGCCAATACTTGTCAGAACAAAGATGTTTACATTGTAGGTGGTGGCAACTCTGCCGGGCAAGCCGCTATGTACCTTTCCAATTTCGCCCGTAATGTATACATCGCTATTCGCAAGCCTGACTTATCCTCTTCCATGTCGCAGTACCTGATTGATCAGATTGACGGCACTGAAAACATCGAGCTATTGGGTGAAACTGTGGTAGTGGAAGCCTGCGGCTCCGATCACCTGGAAGCTTTGGTGCTGGAGAATACCAAAGGTGAGGAACGCCGCAAGGTAGATGCCGGAGCATTGTTCATCTTCATCGGAAACCGCCCCTTCACTGAATGGATTACCTTGGATATTGCCAAAAACGAGAAAGGTTTTATTGAAACCGGTCAGGATGCGATGCGGCGTAGCGAGCAGAAGAAGAGCTGGAAGTTGAAGCGTGAACCATTTCTCTTAGAAACCAGTACTCCAGGTATTTTTGCGGCAGGTGATGTGCGAGCCAATGCCATGAACCGGGTTGCTTCCGCCGTAGGCGAAGGAGCCATGGCCATTAAGCTAGTCCACGAGTACTTAGCCACGGTGTAGTTTACCAGGAAGTACCTACTACTACTTATGCACAAGCATTCAGAAAGTTGTTAGCTCAAACTAATTCGTACGTTTTTCTATCTTCTGTTTTACCAGTTTTCCGTATAGGTATCCGGCTACTAGAGTTGGCACACTCCCCAAAGTAAACAAGGTCAAGAACATAGAGAAAAATCCTATTATCGCGCCTCCTAGTTCTTGCGATACATCAGATTGAATTGCTCTAAGGCCTAAAACTACTAAGCTGACTATAAGACATCCTAGAAAGGCCGAAAACGCCGAAGAAACTCCGATGCTGATAGCATCTGCCTCTTCAACCGCAATTAGCTGACTAGCCCTTACTCCTACTAAATAACTCAGCAGCAAGGAGGTAAGAATCCCAGCGTAGAACGCATAATGGTAAATATAGGCTAAATCCCTCAACAGGTAAATGGGATGATAACCTACCAACACAACGCCTATGAATTCTACAATCAAGATAAAGAGGACAAGCCCTAAAGTGGCAGCGGCAACCGCGTACCAGCCTCCAACCTTTTGTGTGTATGATCTATCCGCCAAACTCACCATTAGCCTTCTCTATTCAACTCGTGCTACTTCCCCAAACTAAGCTTCATGCCATCAAATACCCCCCGTACATATCCCACCGACTCAGCCAAGCCCGGAACCGGATCTTTCCCATCTTTCTCATACTCTATGCCAGCCACTCCAGTGTAGTTAATTTCTTCCAGTGTTTTCAGGAAGGCCGGAATATCCATAATACCATGCCCTATTTCCAGCGGCTTGCCCTCCGCACCGCGTTTATCTACATCTTTCAGGTGTACATCGTACAGTCGGTCAGCGTATTGCTTGGCTTTGGCGGCTGGGTCTTGCCCGATACGGAAGGTATGGCCAATATCAATGCAGAGACCAATACGTTGGTCAAGATCCTTAATATGCTCAAAGATAGAATCGGGGCTGGGATAGACTTTATCTCCCGGACCATGATTATGTATAGCCAATTTGATATCGGTATCCTTAATTTTTTCTTCTACCCGCGGCAGTAATTCAGGGTTAGGTACGCCAACAATGATATCCATACCCGCAGTTTTAGCGTAGGCAAACGCCTGGTCTACTTCTTCTGGCGATTTCATGTAGATAACACTGGCCCCGTATAGATTAAGTCCGGCATCCTTAATCTGTTGAGTTACTTCCTTAATCTGTTGAGGACTGCTGTCCAAAGGCAGATGCATACTTTTCAGGGCAATATCGTTGAGCTTCAGCCGCTTAGATACGGCAATCACTTCATCCAACGATAGCGACCGCAAGGTGTAGGAAGCCAAGCCCAGGTTGAGCGCATGATGGTCTTTAGATTGAAAAGGGGCCGCCTTAGACACCGAAGCCGGAATGGTAGTAGCAGCGGTTCCCAGTCCTAGGAGTCGTAAGAATGATTTTCGGGAGAAAGTATTTTCCATAATTAGGTTATTTTGTGCATCAGGTAAAATACAAGATTTTCGGCACACTAAGAATCTTCCGGTACTGAAATTCTTATCTTAACCACGAACTGTCTGTACTAAAGTAATAGAAACACCTTCAACTGAAGGTAAATATTTCACCCATTGAAAAGAAAGTTTAGGATAGATAGCGAGAAGCATCACTATTTTTCAATTCTTTGTACATAAAAATCATTCTAACAGTCAGGTTTTGGGCACAATCAGTGTATCTACTGATCAAATAAAGACGGCAGCTATTGCGAACTTAACATTTGAGCCGTTTCGTACCGCGGCAGAAAACCCCCAGAGCGTAGCAGGTAAAGACCTAGTGCTTCACTTAATTACCGACGACATCTATCTGGACGTAAAGTTCACCTCCTGGCGGCAGTGCGAGGAGGGTGGCCTTAGTACGAGAGCTCTACCGAGTAACTTATTTCGTTTCTCTCGAATAGACTGTTCAGTAAAGCGGTGGATTAGATTCACTACTGAATTCTACGCCATACATAGTGCTAATGTTAGTATTGTATCAATATTGCGCTTCTACTGGATTAGTACTCAATCTATTCTCCTTTGAAAAAGGGCCGCTATGGAACAGGATTAGGGAAATCTTAATCATTACTAAAGGGGGATATCTTATTTAGTGCCCAATCCATTCCAGGTTCCGTACCCTCCCCAACTTGGTTTCCATTCCCTCCTTAGTATGGGTTCCATATTCTTTCCGCCCACGAGGTCTTGCTGGGTAAGGCTTTGCCGAATTCCGGCATCTCATTCTTAAAATAAGAATAGTACTGGACATTTGAGGAACCTGACAATTTTACACATTGTTTTAATTTGATCCCTCACAACACTTAACCTTTATATGACGGATTCATTTGAACAGGATGTGTTTCTTAGCTATTGCCGAGATAATATAGCCGAGGCACAACAGATACAACAGCAATTACAATCTCAGGGCATCACAGTTTGGCGAGATCAAGAAAGTATTTATGGAGGTCAACAGTGGCCGAAAATAATTGGTGAAAGTATCGCAGTCCGTAAGTTGTTTGTTTTACTTTGGTCAGAAGCTGCCGCCAACTCACACTTCGTAGAATTTGAATGGAATACAGCACTTGCATTAAAGAAGATCATTATTCCTATTCTCTTAGATGATACTCCTCTACCATCAGCGTTATCATCGTTTCAGGCACTAAAATTTCCGTTAACAGAAGAGTCACTCTCTCTGATTTTAAGCAGTAAAGCACTGTCTCTATCAAATAGTGATAAGCAGGAATCTGTCATAAGAGAGCTTAAGTCCATACCGAAGGAACCTGAGAAAGCGATCGAGTCAGCTAAAGCAATTTACCAGCAAGACAAATGGGTTGTGCACGGTGACGTGATCCAGAATTTTGGAAATAACAATACTGATACCAATAAAGCTTCCGTAAGCAATAGTTCTGTATCTAATGCTGATTAGAAGTGGTACGAGCGATTGCAAAGCGTTGTTGCTCTTCTAGTTGGAATAATAAGTATACCGAGTCTACTACTAGACTTACCTAAGAAGATTCGCGAGGAGTTTGCAAATGAAGGAAATAAGAATCTCACTGTAAAAGGCTTAGTATCTACTATGGATAATAAGCCTATTGCTGGTGCTAATGTAAGATTAGACCTTTTGCCAGATACAACATTTACAACTACTAGCAATGGCGGATTTATTTTTAACAATGTCCCCGGGCAAGTAGGTGAAAAGGTGAGAGTGTATGTATTGGCAGACGGATATAAACCCGCCGATAAGTACTATCCTTTGCCTGGTCCTATTCCAATCAAAATGGAACCACTCCCTAAGAAAGAAAATACATCTTTTTCTAAATGAATTACCTTTTTATAGCCTCTCTTACTTTAGGTCTTGTTAACAGCACTATGGTGTCATCCCAAACAATTACATTAAGCGGTCACTTGCTTACGGATAACCGAGAACCAGTACCCCAAACAAAGATTAGTATTAATGGAGATAATGACGATTATACTGATGAGGCTGGTGAATTCAATATTCGGCTTCATAATGACTATATTGACGGTGAGCAAGTTATTTTGCGAGTAGCAAAGGATGGTTGGGTTATTAACCATCCACTAGATGGTATTTGGGATTTACCTAATCATAAATACCAAAGCGTACATACTGTAGATGTAATTATTGTGCCCCACGGCTCAATGGCCTTGTGGACTCATGAACGAATTGAAAAACTTGTAGCTCAACTTTCTGATGAAATCACTAAGCAAATATCTCTGAACGAACAAAAAGCTATTGACTTCACTCGTTTTTTAGCAAAATGGGCAGAAAAATACGGGTTTGAGGCAGAGCAAGTAAAGACTGCTTTTAGTGAATGGGCTGACGAAGCAAAGAACAGTACGGACTATCGTAAGAAAGGATTAGCTGCTTTTTATCAAGAGAATTTTACCGAAGCTGCCTGGAACTTCGAACGGGCCGCAAAAGAAGATGAAGTAGTATTGAAGGACATAGAAAAAGCTGCCAATAAAAAACGACTATCTGCATATGAAAACTGGAAAAATGCTGGACAAGCTTTCTTTTCTGCTTATCAATTCGACTCTGCTCTTCTGCGTTTTCGAGAAGCTGAAAAATTGGTGTCTGAATCTAATTTTTCGAACCAATGGGCTGAGATTAAATTATCCATAGGAATTACTAGCACAGAGATAGGAAAAAGGATAGCTGGCGGAAAAGCTATTGTTTTACTCAAGCAAATTGTCAAAGAATATTTACAAATTTTGACAGTTTTTAGTTTAAAAAGCCACTCATATAATTATGCTTTGGTACAAAATGAATTAGGAAACGTCTATCGTGAATTAGGTATCCGTATAGATGGCGAGTCTAGTATCAAAAACTTAAGATTGGCGAAAGATGCATATGTATGTGCATCTTTGGAATTTTCCAATGGAAAATTTTCTCTTGATTGGGCTATGTCTCAAACTAATTTGGGTCTAGTTTTGAGTGATTTAGGAATTCGTGTAGATGGGCCCGAGGGAGTAACTTATTTAAAGCAAGCCGAAAAAAATTTGATCAATGCCCTACAAGTAAGAACTCGCGAAGAACATCCTCTGCTATGGGCGCAATCACAAAACACTCTGGGAACTATCTTACGAGAATTGGGAATAAGGATTAGCAGTTCGGAGTCATTGTTATATCTGTACAGATCTGAGAGGGCTTTTAAGTCCGCTGCGGAAGAATTTAGCCAACAGAAAGTTATGGAAGATTGGGCGAATGCTGAAAATAATTTTGGGTTAGTTCAACATGACTTAGGTATTCGGACTGAGAAAACTCGAGGTATAGCATATCTAAGAGTGGCTAGAAAGGCTTTCGAGAATTCACTTAAAATACGAACTAAGGATCAACTTCCGCAGGACTGGGCTTTAACACAAAGTAATTTAGGAGCAGTATTAAGCAACCTAGGAATTCGCTTTAGTAATGAAGAAGGTTTTCATTACTTTGAACTGGCGATTGAAGCTCTAGAGAAATCTCTACAAGTAAGAACCAAATCCGAATTCCCTCAATTATGGGCGGAAACCAAGAACAACCTGGGACTCGTCTTCAGGGAGATGGGTTCTCGTAGTAATGGTGAACAAGCGATAATTTACTTTTCTCGTTCTAAGGAAGCACTTAACAATGCATTAGAAGTGTTTACTTATGATAAACTACCGCAACGTTGGGCTATGACTCAAAATAATTTGGGAATGACTTTACGTAATTTAGGTATTTGTATCGCTAGCGAAGTCGGCTTGAATTTTTTAAGTCAAGCAACACAAGCATATCAAAAGGCTTTGGAAATATTTACTCAGGATCAGCTACCACAACAATGGGCTCAGACAAACAACAATTTAGGAAATGCTTATTTCGCTCTTGGTATTCGAGCAGATAATGATCAACGACTAATGCATCTGCTTCAGTCAACCAAAACTTTAAAGAAAGCTCTATCCATTCGAACTAAGAGTGATTTTCCACATCAATGGGCTATGACTATGGGAAATATAGCCGATGCTTATTTAGAGTTGGGGAGACAAACTGGAGGTGGGAAAAGAACACCTTACTTAATTGAAGCAATACAAACATATGAAAATCTATTAGAGTCAGAAGACATTCACGGTTGGTTGCATACGCATCGGCTCGAAAACAACTTAAATGTAGCCAAAAGCCTCCTAGAGAATAAGTAAAATCCAAGAGTTTTAATCGATCTGTTTACAATACTTGATCTAATTCAATAACATAGCTTAGCGTAAGGGCAGAGAGAGCATTTGCGGAGATCGGTGGTTTGATCAAAGGCAGTGGTGAGGTTAAATAGCTCGCTGAGGAGTTTGTGTAGTTCTTGTTGGAATTCTTTGTCCCGGGGGGCGTAATCGTTTACCGTATCTTTGTCAATGCGGATGCGAGAGTCAAAGTCGGTGGCGAAGAGGTCTTTGGCGTTAATGAGGCCGGGCACAATGCGTCCAGCATCGGCATTTTGCTGGTAGAGTAAGGCGTAGAACAGCGCTTGAAAGGCGGCTTTGTTGCGCTGCTTATCGTCCCGGTCAAACAATGAGGTAATACTAGCCGCTCGCTTTTCGTCTCGCCCGGTTTTGTAGTCCAGCACCCGTACGGTACCATCTTTACGATCAATACGGTCAATAATGCCGCGTAGGCTAACAGTGGTTGGGGTACCGTCTTCGGTCTCTACTGTTGTTTCCCAGAAGTAGCCGCGACCACCTTCCCGCTCTAAGCTAACAATCGTGAACGGAGCATAGTCGGCATCCATTTCCAGTATGCGCCGGGCCATCTTGAGTACAATATCGTGTGCAATTACGTTGCGTCCCTCTAGCTTAAACTCTGGCTCCGGCACCTGCCCGTAGTGCTCTCGGAAGGCCTCCCGCACCGCTGGAGCAAGTTTTTCCTCCTTCAATTGCTTTACTATTTCGGGGGTAAGGGTTTGCTTCTCTTCGGAGAAATCCTGATAGACCACTTCCATAGCTCGATGCAGCAAATTACCGAACACTGCCGGATCTACTTCTTCCTGTACCACTTCAGGCTCCTTCAGATCTACCACGTACTTGTAATAAAACTTCAGGCGGCAATCCAAGTAGGTGTTCAAGGCCGAGGGAGTAAGACTGCGCTGTGGTGGTCGGTCAGGCAAACGGGTATAGCGATGTAATC
Source organism: uncultured Flammeovirgaceae bacterium (assembly GCA_937884755.1). Taxonomy (GTDB): domain Bacteria; phylum Bacteroidota; class Bacteroidia; order Cytophagales; family Cyclobacteriaceae; genus Tunicatimonas. Next base: position 60,367 of record CAKZYJ010000470.1, on the reverse strand, counting down.
GGGCGAGCACATCCGCATTCTTTTCAATAGTAATGGGCCGAGCCGGTATGGTCTGCACCGGGGTGCTAAGTATATCGCGGGTAACTGTGAAATCCCCCCGCTGGTCAGGAAACTGAAAGGAACCATCGTCTTGGGCATCCGATTCGTAAATTAACTGGTACAAAAAGCGGCTCATCTCCCCGGGCTGGTTTACCCCATCTTCGGTATTGTAGAGCAGGTGTACCTGCTTGGCTCGGTGCAGTAGCCGGTAAAAGGTGTAAGCGTAGAGCGCATCTTGCTCATCTACCGTCGGTAGTCCAAAGCCTCGCCGCAAGTTACCCGGAATAAAAGTATTCACCGCTTCTGATTTAGGGTACACTCCCTCATTAAATGACAGAATTATTACGTTATCGAAGTCCAGATTACGAGTTTCTAGCACACCCATCACCTGTAAACCGCGTACCGGTTCGCCGGTAAACGGCAAGCGCAGGCCGCTCATCATCTGCCGGAAAATACGCACAAACAACTGGGCGGTCATGGTGAACTTATGCTCTTGCGCTAGGGCTTTTAACCGGTTCACCTGTAAGTACAATTGATATACCAACTCCTGCTCCAGCAAGGGCACGGTTAATTGTTCGCCTTCCACTGCTTGCTCCTCAGCCCCCTGATGAATTCGTAGCAGTAGCTCAGTCAGGTAATCAAAAGTAGCTTGGGCTTCAGTAACCGGATGAAAGACTACTTCGTAGAGCGGATGGTCTTTAAGCTGCCGGGTACTCACATACACCTGATTACGCTTTTCAATCTCCCGAGTCAGGTCCTGGTTATGACCAGGGTACAGATGTAGTAAATAAGGATGCCGAAGTAATGCTAACACCCGCGTATGATGGTACTCGTAGTGCTCGGTAGTTTCGTTATACCTCTTCTCTTCCTGCAAGGTCAGCAGAAGTTCAATCAGGCTATACAGCGCGGTGCTGCGTACTGGGTAGCCCATCGTTACGTTTACCTTTTTAATCTGGAGAGGCAGCGAGTGCAGCAGCGGAAACAACAGATTCTCATCCGGCAGCACCACCACGGTCTTCTCCGGTACAAAATCCGGTCGCAGGCACATTTGTTTAAGCAGGCTTCCTGCATATTTAGCCTGCCCTACGTGCAGCGTTGCGCCCACTGCTCGGATGCTTCGGGTATGACCACTACGGTAGTGCTGAGGAAGAGGTTCCGGTAGCGTATCTCTCCATACAGGATGGCGGCGGTAGCGACGAAAGAAAGTGCCGGCTTCATGCTGCGGATGATTCACGTAGTAAGCATCCGTATCCCAATAAATATCCGATTGCTCGTTTTCTATAAACCAACGTACCAGTTTCTCTTCGGCAGGTGCCAAAGCGTGTAACCCTATAAATACAACTTTATGAAATGAATGATCGAGTAAACGCGTATCAATCTGCTCGGCAATCTGCCGTAGCATTAGCCCCTCGTAAGCCCAACCTTTACTGCGGAGAAAAGCCACAAATGCATCGTACACCCGCTGCAAAATCACCCAGAACCGCAAAAACTGATCTTTAGAATCGGTAGACTGTCCGTGCTGGAAGTTTCGCCAAAAGCGGGTAATCGCAGTTCGCTGGTCTTCAGTAAGATAATCATAGTTGGCATCCAGCTCCTTCAGATCTTTGAGGTTAGCAAACAAGTCACGGGTTTTTACCAATGCCTTATCAATCTCGTCAAAGTCGCGCAGCAGCAGATCGCCCCAGAAGTAGAAGTGGTCGAAGGTTTCGTTACTGCCACTCTTTTTGATGAAGACCTGGTAGAGTTGAAAGAGCAGCGTCAGATGATCGGGAGTACGTAACCCGGATAGTTCGGCTACCAGATCTTCAAAAGTAATAATTCGGGGTGCCCAACCCGTTTGCTGTACCTGCTGGGCCAGACTTTGTTGGAAGAACATTCCCGCCCGGCGGTTAGGAAACACCACTGTTAACCGTTCTAGGTCAGCAGCATGTTTCGCCAGAATGGTAGCACTTACTTCTTCTAAAAAGGTAGCCATAGACAACCGAAGGTAGTACTTTAGCCCCAATTTTACCTGATAGCCCCCGGAGGAATTCGCGAGGAGGGAGGATCAGGGTATGGGGTGAAGGGTGCGGGGTACACAGAGTAGCGAGCGGTCATTTGTTGGAGTGGAAGACAAAAGTGCTAGGCAAAAAGTTTGGTTGAAATTGAGAGAAAAAGATCAAAGAATAACTCTTCACTCCAATCTCATGTGAGTGTACATCCCTGTCCCTTTCACCCTGCACCCTCTACCTGCTATAAGAAACTGTTTCCGAAGCGTAGGTTGCCCCGTTTTCGCCTTTGATTTGATAGGTTACCTGCGGGGGTTGCTGCTGCCAGTCAATTTGGATAAGGCCGTAGTTGAGGGAAGCCACCAGGTTGCTGATGCGGTGACGGTTCTCTTCATCGGCTTCTTCGTACACATGGGTGAGTCCGCTGGAGGTAATATCCAGCAGCGGATATGGTACGTCTGCTAACTCCAACTGGGAAATCTCCCCAATATGGCGGTCGCCGCTGAGTAACACTACTCCTTGGGCTTCCGATTCGGCAATCAAATCAAGTAGGCGTTGGCGCGACTGCGGGAAGTTGGCCCACTTTTCAAAGCCATGATCTTCGGCAATGACCTGAATACTACTGCCGATGATATTAATTTGGGCTTCACTGGATTGAAGCTCGTTTTGCAGCCAATTCCACTGCTCGTTTCCTAGCAAGTCGCCCTCCAAGTTAAGCTCGTACCGCCTATCCTCGGTATTTGACTTTACCAAAGTATCGCGGAAGTAGCGGGTGTCTAGCAAAATCACTTTTACCTGCTGCTCAGCCGGACCAAAGGTGTACGCCTGGTAGCCCCCTTCCCTATTCCACACTGGAAGGTTTTTGTCTACGTTCAGAAACTCCAGCATCAGATCGCGGCTAGGGGCTTTCTGAGCAAAGTTTTTTCCCCCATCGTTAATGCCGTAATCATGGTCATCCCAGATACCTACCACGGGAACCTGAGTTATCACTCTTTGATACTCCGGTTGTTGTAGCTGTCGCTCGTACTCCTCACGCATAGCGTCCATATTGGACGTATCACCGTAGATATTATCGCCCAACCAAACCCATAAATCAGGTTTTTGCTGTATAATCTCTGTCCATAGCGGCTGGGGTTCAGTCGTTTTATTGCAGGAACCAAACGCAATGGTCGTAAGTGTTTGGGTAGTGTCTACCGGAACGGCTTGGTTTTTTGCCGCAATTGATTGCTTCTGAGAACTGGTTTTACAGCCCAAAAGAATAGCGCTGGATAACAGGAATAAGCTTAATTTTCGCATAGGCCAAGTATAAGGAAAAGAGACGCTAAATTAGGTCTCTTTCCCGGAATCAATAGTGAAAAAAATGAATGTCATTCCTCAGAACCAGTTGAAGCAGTCTCAATGGGCTTGGGCTCGGCAATACGATAGGTGCTGGTCTGGGTAAATGTGCGACCGAACATATCAGTGGCTTCTACCTCTACAGTATGTTCACCCAGTTCCAAATCATTCGGAATACGGGCTTGCCAGAGATGACGCGAAGGAACGGCATTGGAGGGGCGTCGGCCCGGCATCAATTCCTCGGTATAATCCCACTCGTGCAGCATACCTTGAAAAGCCGGGTCTAGTGCCACAGTGTAGTTCATATTCTCCCAATCTCTACCGTCCACCCGGTAGCGCAGACTAGCCTTTTCGGAGCCCTGGAAAAAGTTTACGTAAATACCCGCCGACGTGCGCTGATTGTGGGGAACCACTTTAGGAGTAAAGATTCGCATACGATAGTCCCCCTCTTCACCTACTACTTTGTAATCTATGGTGTACTCATTGCCGTTGAAGGTAATGAAGGCGTATCCCTTAGGCGTTCCGTCGCGCATGGTAGACATCGGGATGCCATTTTCATCCAGCTTACCAGAATACCAGTCGCCAGAAGTAGTACCCACGTTGTAGTGGTGGTGATCGCCTGTTCCCATCCAGCCGTCTTCCTCAGTGAAGAAATGATGCTGTTGGATATGAGTATGGGCCGAAAGTGAAAGCGTATGCGGAAAATCACTCAGGATGCTGAATAAACGGTCCCGATCTTCATCAATAAACGTATCATTGCCCTCTGGTTCGTAAATGGGAATGTGAAAAGAAACAACAACCAGATGATCCTTGGGGACGTGCTTGAGGTCATTTTCTAAAAAAGTAAACATATCCTCCCGAAAACCACCCCAGTAGCCTTTACCGTCGCGGGGGTCGGGGTACATCACATTATCCAGCACCACGAAGTGTACTTTTCCGTAGTTAAAGGCATAATTGGCTGGGCCATAGGTGGCCTCAAAGGTTTCATCAGCCAGAGTGTCTACCTCCACATCAAAGTTCATATCGTGGTTGCCGTACACGTTCCACCAGGGAATTCCTACCCGACTAATGGCCTCGTTGTAGGGCTGGAATAAATCCAGGTTATCGCCCACCAAGTCGCCCAGGCTCAAACCAAAGGGTACATTTTGAATGCCCGCTACTTCTTCTACCACCGCTCGGTCAAAGTAGCCAACCTCGTCCAGGTCGTAAGGCTGAGGATCGCCAAAAAACAGGCCCGTGAAGCTCTCCTGTTCTTCCGTAGGTAATAGCGTAAAGTCTACCGACTTAGGTAGCTTTCCAGTGGGGGTTACCCCGGAAAAATCCAGCTCAGGAGAACCACCCGGCTTATGAATATAGTAAAATTGAGGTAGGTTCAGTGCGTTGACTGGAAGCTCGTAACCGCTGGGCTTGATCACAAAAATGATTTCATCATTATCGATGGGCAGTTCGTAGCGACCATCTTCATCGGTCAGCACCACCGCCTTACCATTAGAAACAGGCACTCCGGCCACACCCGGTTCACGTCGCTCTTTCTTACCATTCGTGTTTTGGTCTTCATATACTCGCCCGGTAACGGTTTGCTGTGCCTGACTGTAAGTGGATAAGACGCAGATTAGCAGTAAAAATGTTATCTTTCTCATAGGTTGATTTAGATTGCAATAGGTGAAGTAAAAAAAGATAGCCTTTTGTAGCAAAAGCATAAAGCAAAAATAGAAAAGAGGCTTCTTACAAGCCTCCTTTCGGTATTAAACTATTATTAAGTATCAAGAATAATGTCGAGATCAATTTCCGAAGATATAACGTACCCCTAGCTGCATTCTCCAACGAGAGCTTCGTAAACCGGTATCTCTCAAGCTACCCTGCCAAGGTTCGTTATCATCTACCCCATTGAAGCTAAACACCGGTCGAGTAGTTCCATCCTGGAAGCCTTCAAACTGTACTAACTCGTACTGTCCAAAGCTAGGAGCATCATAAATTAAGCCCCATTCCGGGTTCAGCATATTACCAACGTTGAAAATATCAAGTGAAAGCTGAATAGTATTTCGTTTCCCTTCGCCTACCTCTACGTAGAAATCCTGAAGTATTTTCAGGTCAAAAATATTGCTCCATGGTACTCGGCTCTGATTACGTTCGGTGTAATCGCCACGGCGGCCACTTAGGTACTCATCACTATCAATAAACCCACTTAACTCCTGGTAAGTAGACTGCTGCTCGGCCTCCGGATAAATCAACAGTTCTTCGTCGCCATCGGCATTCTCTACCAACTCACCAAATAATAGATCACTCTGATTGGCCGGGACGTAGAACAGCGAACGCTCCCGAGAATCCTCATTGGTGTAATTATCCTGATGGCCAATGATATAGGAATAAGGTTCACCGGATTGTCCTTCGTAGAATAGTGTAATCTGAGTGCCCATGAAACCGAGGTATTCTTTTCGGAACGAAACGGAACCAATTACTCGTGAACCAGAGGCAAAGTCGGAACGTGCTATATCATTAAAGATGTTACGGCCGTTCACGGTATTCAGACCGCGCCACTGCGACGAGTTCTGCGAAGATGTTCCGTCGTAAATGGTCTGAGCATCGGTGTAAGAGTAGGCCAGTGAGAAGTTCAGTCCGCTTCGGAAAGGCTTCTGGATTTGGGCCGTAACGTTATAAGTATATCCCTTGTCAGTGTTACTAGCTAAGTAGATACCAGTGTAATCGCCGTTTACCGGATTGAAACGATTATACAATAAGCGATCATCAGCACCTTCTGCCTGCTCAGTAGATGGACGAATATTAAAGTTCTGGTAATAGATGTTATTGATAAAGCCAGTATATAGACCTTCTACGGTAGCGAAAATTCCTCCTGGAAGCTGCTGATCGATGGCCAGGTTAATTTTGCCTACCTGCGGAAACCTGAAGTCTTTGGCAAAAAGGTCAATCTGCCCGGACTGCTCGCCGCTACCAGGAGCTACGTTACGGGGTTGATCAAAGGCATCCGGATTGAACTTTATTACGTTCGCTAGGTTGCCGTCACGATCAAATCGGAATACACGGTCACCCCCAACGGTTGCACCGTTATTATTATAGGCACCACCCGGCCATACTAGCGGAATGCGGCTGTTGAAGATACCAACTCCACCGCGTACCTGAGTAGTTCCTTTGCCGCCTACATCCCAGTTAAATCCTAATCGGGGAGCGAACATCAACTGAGGATCAACGAATGTTCCAGTCTGAGCTCCCTGAAGGTCATACCCTAATGCCTCAATATCCGGAATTACATCATTATTGAAGGTAGTGTTAGTCGGAGTATCATCCGTAAAAATCGGAATATCAATCCGTAAACCACCGGTCAACCTTAAATTGTTAGTGACCTGAAATTCGTCCTGCACGTAGAATCCTAACTGCATACCACCAAACTCGGCCGCAGCAGCTGATCCATCACCGGTAATATCATCAACTAACGAGTAGCTGCGGTCATACTGCGTAGCCCCAAAATCACTATTAGGCTCCTGAACGTCTAGCAGAAATTGCTGCAAACTATCGTACTGATAGTATCCATAGTTCTGGCGGATAAACAGATTATATACTGAGTAGAACTCGTTATGGGTTCCAAAAGTGATGGTGTGGCGCCCCTTGTACCACTCAAAGTTATCAGTGATGGTGATAATATCCTGATCTAACTGGTTAGCGGTGGAAAACTGCTCACTTCCAAACTCAATGTTTCCGTCACCATCGTCAATCTCTACGAAAGGAAAATCCTGCCCAAACGGGTCACGATCATCGCGAACACGGGTATAGCCCACAATCAGGCTATTGGAAGTATTGGCGCTAAAATTACTCTTCAATTCTAAAGCCGAAGAATTAGTTCTGCTAGGAAAGAACTCGGAACTGTTCAAGTACTGAATACTTTGGGGACCCGACTGCACTGCTTCCAAATTCTCAGCATTAACGTAAGAGTGGCGCAGTGTCATCTTATGATTGCGATTAATGTTCCAGTCTAGACGAACCAGCACCTTTTCACTTTCCAAGAAGGCTGCATTATCATTAAACGGACCCGGATCGTAGCCAAATTGGTTACGAAGGACTCCTTCGAGTTGGTTTAAATCTGCTTCGGTGGCATCTCCCTGATAGCGAGAAAAGAGAAATGGCTGTGGGGTTTCATCCCGCTGAAGCTCAGTATTCACAAAGAAGAATAACTTGTTTTTTACGAGCGGTCCGCCCAATCGGAATCCGTACTGCCGGGCAGTGAAGGGAGCTAGAGGTTCTCGCTCTTCACCCTCATCTATGGGACCGGGAATATCCCCTGCCAGATTCTCATTTTGCCAAAAGTAGTAAGCAGAGCCTTCAAACTCGTTAGAACCACTACGGGTTACTGCATTAATCGCCCCCCCGGCAAAACCCGACTGACGTACATCGAATGGAGCTACCGAAACCTGAAACTGCTCAATAGCATCAATACTAATGGGCGATACCCCTGATTGTCCGCCGTTAGTACCACTACCTGCCAGTCCGAAAACATCGTTATTTACGGCTCCGTCAATGTAAATGGCGTTCAGGCGATTATTCACTCCGGCAATGGAAATTGAGTAACCGTCGCCGCCTTCATCAATTCTGGCTTGAGGGGTTAAGCGAACAAAGTCACCGATAGAACGAGTAACCGTAGGCTGAGACTCAATCTGCTCGGTACTCACTACCGTTTGGGCTCCGGTTCGGTTACCATCAATCACATCGTATTGACTAGCCAGAATCTCTATTTCCGCTAATTCAGTCGTCTGATCTCTCAACTGAGCATTTAGTTGATAGCGTTGTCCCAGTTGAAGAAAAATATTGCCTTCCCCAAAAGTTTCGTAACCGATAAAAGATACAGTTACTTGGTAGGGGCCGCCTACGTTCATATTGGCCAAGGTAAATCGTCCGGCAGTATTGGTTACAGTACCGTACTCACTGCCAGTAGGTTGATGTACGGCTAACACTGTAGCACCGGGGAGGCCCTCACCATTCTCATCTAGCACCACTCCGTTCATTCCAGCCGTGGTTGAACCTTGCCCAAAGGCAGATAATACTGAAAAAGCCAGAATAAATGTGCTTAAGGCAAAAGAAATAAGTAAATTACTCTTCATAGATAGATTGGTTTGTGAAAAAATTTGTGCGCAAAGCTACAACACCAATACCTATTTTGCTCAGGATTGGTTATTTATATAATTGTTAACCACTTCTCTTATTTCTTAACAAAAAGTTAACATTGGGAAGTGGGATTTTTTATTTCCTAGGTTAATGTGATGCGTACGATATACATCGTTTGGGAAGACGTAATGAAAAGCTCACATCTAGTAAAGTGTATTTTTAAAGTAAAGTTTTAAAAAAGTTTACTGAACCGGAATCTGGTAAGCTTCAGCAGCTAGGGTTTCACTGAGAACAGTATCATCTAGGGGCTGTAGATTCATCATTTCCTGTAGATACTTATCCGTTTCATTCAGTACCCCTTCCCAGTCATTAGATCGAATGTAAGAGGCAATTACATGATTACCGGCTTCCGGAAAGGCCACTTGACGTTTTAGGGCATCGGGAGTGCCCAGTTGCTCAAACATAGTTCGCATGGCCGGAACCGATACCACATCATCCTGTTCTTCTTCATTCTTGTAATAGTACCCTAAAAATACCGGACACTTTATCTGCTGGAAGGTTTCTTCGGTCATAGTTTCTTCTACCAGTCCGGCCAGTGCAGCGTAACCTTCAATGTAATATATTCTCGACCAATACTGCCGGGTAAGTCCTTCCCGCTCCTCGATTACATGGTCATCACCAGTCATCGTCTCCATCAGTTGCATTCCCCATGGGCGATTGAGTAAATATAGATTTTCATCCTGTGGAGCAATAATCGGGGAATATAAGACAAGCCCCGCCAGGTCAGGGTTTTGAGAAGCAATAAACAGTGCTAATGCGCCGCCAGTGGATGTCCCCATCACAATTACCCTCTCACCCAACTCTTTTCCAATAGCCACTGCCTCCTTGGCTGAGGCCAATAAATTCGCAGCCGTCATACTCTTAAACGCACTATCAGACTCAATACCTTGCTCCTTTAAGCGGGATAAGTATAAATTGAAACCGTAGCGTTTAGCCAATGTAGTATGCACTGGTGCACCTTCGCCCTGGCTCGCTCCAAATCCATGCAGGTAGACGATACTATACGGAGTTTTCTGCTTTAGACTATCGTTAGCCCACACAATACGAGCCTGATTATCTTCTTTTACTAATGGGTTATTCGATTCAGCCTGATTAATCTGCTCTTCCAGCGAAGCTAAGTTAGCGGAGACAGTTGGTAACTCACCGTTGAGGTTCCCGTGGTCAGGCTGGGGACCAAGTATTACGACTAAAGATAGAATGGCAATTACACTGACTATCCAGGCAAGGGCTCGTTTCATAAAATTGAGATATTAACCCTCAAATTAAAACAATTTTGCCTATCCCTCCGATATGTTGGTACTACTTTCCCGAATCTTCCGGCTATGAACTTCATTCCTACTTCGCTACTGAAAAATCTCTATACAATAGGGAGTCTTCGCAATGAGCCTTTTGGTTTTAGCTTTGCAATTAAAAACCGGCTCACCTCCGCCTCCCTTATTCTTATCCGCCAGATTACCGTAAACGATACGCCGGTCTCACTGGAAAGTATTACTATTGTTGATCAAGATGCTCAGTTATTAGCCCATCAGATTACCGCTTCTTCTCCCCTTGATTTTCCCCTGGGGCATACCTTCCGAATTCTGATCGTCAGTGAATCATTACCAACAGGTGACCATCAGCTAAGTTTTGATATTAAAACCAAACCCTTCGGCCGACTTACATTTTCCGTAGGAGATCAATTGGGCGAGTCTTTAGCTCCACCCGTCAAGAGAAACAAGATTCCTCGCGATTCTACCAATGATTATCTTCCGGAAGTTATTAACCAACGTCAACAGTTCGCACAAGATTTTTCTAAGACCCAGCTACAGCACGTCACCCAGTACTCTTTCAATCCACAACAAGTAGCAAATAATTGCGAACACTTTACCGGTGTGGCGCAGGTTCCTATCGGTTTGGCCGGACCGATACAGATTAAAGGTGAACACGCCCAGGGCGAATTCCTGATGCCGTTGGCAACTACCGAGGGATCGCTGGTAGCCTCCTACAACCGAGGTATTAAGTTATTTAATTCTTGTGGTGGGATTACCTGCACCGTCGTAGACGACGGTATGCAACGAGCCCCAGTGTTTGAATTACCTGATGCACGCCACGCCCGACAGTTTGCTCGCTGGATCACCGAACAAACCGAATTTCTCCGGCATGTAGCTCAGTCTACTTCTTCTCATCTACGTCTAAAGAGAGTTGAGCGCTACACGATAGCTAAGTTTGTATACCTACGATTCATTTACAGTACAGGCGATGCTGCTGGTCAGAATATGGTAAGCAAGGCTACGTTTGAAGTTTGCCAATGGATACTGGATCGGTATCCAGATGTACAGCACTTCTATTTGGAAAGCAACATGGCTACCGATAAAAAGTACTCTCAAATTAATACCCTTCTTGGACGAGGGAAACGAGTGACGGCAGAAATAACTATTCCGAAAGAAATTCTTAAGCAGCAGATGGGGGTGACCCCAGTACAGTTACAGCATTTTGGTGGAATTGCGAACCTGGGTTCGTTTGCGGCCGGAGCTAGTAGTAACAGCCCTCATGCCGCTAATGCCTTAGCTGCATTATTCATTGCCACCGGTCAGGATGTTGCTAATGTAGCCGAATCATCGGCAGTACAACTTTTTACTGAACTGACTACCGAAGGGGATTTTTACGCCTGCCTTACTCTACCCTCACTCATTGTGGCTACCTACGGCGGAGGCACCAGTCTGGCCACGCAACGAGAATGTCTGGAATTGATGGATTGCTACGGTCAGGGGCAGGTACAGAAATTTGCTGAGATTGTAGCCGGAGTGGTAGCTGCTGGAGAAATCTCCCTAGCGGCAGCAATTACTTCCCTGGATTGGGTAGCTAGCCACGAACAATACGGCCGAAACAGATAGCTCTTCCAAACTTAAAGTTCCATCTCCTGATTTAGAAAATTGTCCTGAATTGGGAATCATGAAAAGACAAAGGAAGATCTTCTGGTTTTAGGCACTATTCAATAACCTAGTCTCAATCGATTTAAAACGCGTTATTCTCTAAAAAACACTATATTTTATTAAATAAATATAAATATAATAGCATGAGGCACAGTAATTGTAATGTAGGGCGTTGATTACTTATGTTACTAATTATGAAAAAGCTTTTGGCTCTCTTTGCGCTAGTTTCTATTGTAACAACTACAGCAACAGCTCAAAATACTTCTAAAAATAATTATATTGGTGATTGGTCGGACAACAGTTCTTGGATAGGTGGTTCCGCGCCGAGTGCTACCGGAGGATATCATACTCCGATTACCGTTAATGGCTATATTACTAGAGATGGTAATCTTACGATTAATAACGGTACTCAGTTTACGCTGAATGACACATTGTGGATAACTGGTGATTTGACAATAAATGTGAATAATTTCGTAGTTGGAGCAAACGGACTACTTATCGTAGAGGGTAACACTGTAGCGAACAATGGAGGAAACATTACTGCAAATGGTTTAGTTGTGTTTATGGGTGATCTTGATGTTGCTCACGGTAGTAATGTTGCACCCGATGATGGAGTGTATGTTTACGGGACAGCATCAGGTGGAGGCCTTGGAAGTCCTAATACTCAGAGTGATCTTCAAGCTGACAATCCTGATCTATATAGTGCACTTGGCACTGGCACTTTACCAGTAGAACTTCTCTCTTTTACTACAATCCCTTCTACTCAAACCATACAGTTGATGTGGACCACTGCTATGGAAGAGAATTTTGATTTCTTTACCGTAGAACGGGCCGGTACTGACTTAAACTTTGTGGCTGTTGGTACTCTTCAGGGAAATGGTTTCAGCACCTCGCCGAGCGACTACGAATTTGTAGATCGCAGCCCTTTGCTAGGAGTAAATTATTATCGTCTAAAAGCTACTGATTTTGATGGTTCATACGAATACCATAAGACAGTTAGCGTACAATTCAATACGCTGATAAACGCTCACATTTATCCAAATCCAGTTATTGATCGTTACTTTTCAATCAGTGGTGCTGCTACCCAGCTACAGGTGGTAAATCTGATCGGACACGTAGTTATGTCAGAACTAATTGGCTCCAGTACCCGAGAAATAACTATTCCAAACCAAGTAGAACCTGGTACCTATATTGCCGTTCTGACACTCTTAGATGGAACTCAGAAGAGGCAACAGTTGATAATTCGTTAAGTTTTATAAACTACCGTTAGCCTTACCGATTGCCTGCCTAAAAGTTTTTTATTTAAAATACAGTAGCGAGACCTAGTCGGAATAAGCTTATGAATAGCTTGATGACAGTCAGTAACTGACATTAATATACTTCTACTAGAACACAACTCAGCTCCCATAGTTACTTTATCTGACAGTTAATAGAGAGCTCCTATCTTGGAGTTTAACATACAAACTACTACCTGCATAGTAACTACTTGAAAATGACTGAGGTCAGCATTATCATTCCTACCTACAACGAAGCACGCTATCTATCGCAGACTCTTGTCCCATTAACGTCACTTAACCCATTAGCCTATGAAATTATTGTAGTAGATGGTTCTAGTAGTGACCGTACCCGACAGGTGGCGCAAAACTTCCCAGTAACGGTTCTAACCTCAACCATAGCCCGACGATCTCTACAAATGAATCTGGGGGCGCAAATGGCCCAAGGATACTACCTTTGTTTTTTGCACGCTGACACACTGGTACCTGAAGACTTAATCACTCAAATTAGAAAAACTCTGGCAAACGAGAAGGTTGCTTTGGGTGGATTTATCTCCTTAATGAAAGGTCAGCAAATTCGCTGGCTGCCCACTTCACTGAATTATCTAAAAACATACTGGGCACCATTGATATACCAACCCTATCGTTTTCTTTTTAAAGGGCTAAGACTGCTATTTGGTGATCAGGTGATGTTTTGCCGTCGCACAGACTTTCTTAGCTGTGGAGGTTTCGATCCAAATTTACCAATTATGGAGGAAGCTGATATTTGTTTGAGAATGAACCGTTTAGGGAGCATCAAACAGATAAGGCGGACTGTCATTTCGTCAGATAGAAGATTATCACAATGGGGACATTTTAAGGCTCATATTATTTGGATAGGGGTTTGTATTCTTTGGTCTCTTCGCGTTTCTCCACATTGGCTAAAAAGATTTTACGAAGAAGTACGGTAAGTATACGCCAGCTTTTAGCCTAATTATCCAATAATTAGAACTAATCAATGAAGTTATTGTTAGTCGGAATTATCACTTTTCTCCAGATTTAACTGTAAGAAAATGCTTATTTAGCCGAATAAAATAATATATTGAAACCACATTTAATTTTCTTTATCCTACAAAAGTGATTGAATATTTTTATAGTTAATAGTAGAATATTTATAAACATTATCCAGCATTTTATTTTTCACATTGCACTCGCAGCTTCAAAGATATGTCAACAATTTTATCTATCCACCAACTTTACCTTAGCTATGAAACACTTGAATTTTTACCACTTACATCGGCTTGGTCTCTTTTGTTTGCTACTAAACATTAGTTTGCTCGCCCAAGCTCAAGATAAATCTCAGTATTTGAGCAAAGTAGACCTTAGATTGCTTGACTTACCCGAGCAGGTTGACACTAAACCATCTTCTACATTAGATACCTCTCAGAATGCCCGTATAGGCTCTCCGAACGATGTTCATTCTTTTCAGCCGGGCAGAAGCCTGGTTCAGAATATGATGATCGTGAACGGAAGAGTACTTATTGAAGCTACTGCCGTTGACGATACCCAAGCCCTCTTAAGCCGATTGGAGTCTCTCGGTCTTCAGAACGGTGCTGCCTTCGGAGGTATGGTGTCGGGTTGGTTTCCGATAGATTCTATAGAAAAGCTAAATGAGGTATCTATGCTTCGTTTCGTTCGGCCTAGCATGATGAAAACTAACATCGGAGCTACCACCTCTCAGGGCGATCAAGCCATGTTTTCAGACCAGGCACGCAGCCAGTTCAAAGTTGTTGGCCGAGACAATAAGATTGGCGTACTATCCGATAGCTATAATTCACTAGGGGGCGCACCGGGTGGAATCGCGAGCGGTGACATACCGGGTGATGGCAACCCCAACGGTTATCTTCACCCCGTTGAAGTACTGGAAGATTTGCCGGACGGCGCCGGTATCGATGAGGGGCGGGCTATGATAGAGATCATTCATGATGTAGCTCCAGCCGCTGACTTAGCCTTTCATACGGCCTTTGGTGGACAGGCAAATTTTGCCCAAGGAATTGTTGATCTAGCCGATGCAGGTTCTAATATTATCGTGGATGATATATTTTACTTTGCCGAGCCATTTTTTCAGGATGGCGTTATTACCCAAGCTACCGATATTGTTGCTAACCGCGGGGCATCCTACTTTTCTTCAGCAGGCAACAGTGGCCGCGACTCCTACGAAAGCCCTTTTCGCCCTACTGCCGATACGGTAATACTACCCGTGGAAATACCTACTCCCGATACTACTCTTATATTTCCTTCACCCTACATCTTCCACGATTTTGATCCGGGGCCGGGGGTAGATATCTATCAAGAAATTACTTTTAATGAAGGCTTACAGCTCTTCCGTGCCTCAGTTCAGTGGGATGAACCCTTTGCTTCGGTGTGTGAAGGATGTCCGGGTGCCCAATCAGACCTCGATGTGTTTGTTGCTCTTCAGGAAGATACCAGAACTATCGTGTACGAAGCATCTTCTTATTTTAACAATATTGACGGTGATGCGGTAGAGGTTCCTGTTTATCAGTTTTTATCTGATTCCTCAAGTAATACCATTCAATTACTGATTGGTAAGTACGTAGAAGATCCTAATCAACCCGATCCAAATATTGTCAAGTATATTAGCTTTGACGATGGTGACTGGGAATACGAGACTAACTCTCCTACAGTAGTAGGGCACTCTAATGGCAGCCAGGTTAACTCCATTGGCGCATCGTTTTTCTTTCGCAATCCGCTGTACTTTCCTGACATTTTTCCGCTACCACAAGTAAACGACTTTTCATCAGCGGGTGGCAACCCTATTCTGTTTAATATTGAAGGAAGCCGGATTGAACCAGAAATGCGTGTCAATCCTGATGTAACTGGCCCCGATGCCGGTAATACTACTTTCTTTATTCCGGGCTTATTCATCGGATTTGAAGTACCGGGCACTACCGAGCCAGATGAGTTTCCTCAATTTACCGGAACCTCCGCCTCGGCTCCCCACGTGGCCGCCGTTGCCGCACTCATGAATGAAGCCGCTGGCGAATACCTAGCTCCAGATGAGATTACCGAAATATTAGGCGAAACCGCCACTGACCTAGACGATCCGTTTACCGCAGGTTTTGATGAAGGTTATGATGTTAAAACGGGCTTTGGCTATGTGAACGCCCAGAAAGCGGTGGCTTCGGTATTTAGTCTACCTTCGGTTGTTTCATTTACGCTAATCAATGCTACCACTGATGAAGAAATCGGTCCACTTGGAGATCGCGTCGAACTCTCTCAGATTGAAGGCGGTCAGATTAACATCCGGGCGGATGTGATTGAAGGAGATGGCACTGTTGGAAGCGTTATTTTCGCCTTAGACGGCCCCACTACCCAAGAGCAAACCGAAAGCTTTACCCCTTATGCCTTATTCGGTGATAGACAGGGAGATTATAACGGAGAAGCATTAGCTTCCGGAGATTATACGCTAACCGCTACCCCGTATACCAATTTGCGCGGTGAAGGAGAAGAGGGAATAGGATTAACGGTCAGTTTTACGGTAACCCGCTTCCCAATTGCTCAATTATTATTAATAGATGCTGAGGCTGATCAACCCATTCGCCCTCTTGAAAACGGCGACGAAATCAACCTTCGTACTACACCCCAACTTACTATTGAAGCTATACCTGAGTTTGAAAATTTTGACGGTAGCGTACAATTCATTCTCAACGGTGAACCTGTGCAAACCGAGAATTTCACCCCCTATGCACTGGAGGGAGATAATCCTAGAGGAAACTACAATGTCTACCCGTTTGAGCCTGGAAATTATACCCTAACGGTGGTGCCTTTTAGTGAAAATCGTAGAGGTGGTGAATCGGGTGATTCACTTACAGTTAGTTTCACCGTAGTTGATGAATTAGCTGTAACGGCTTTGGTGTTGATTAACGCTACTACCGTACAGGACTTGGGTGAGCTGGGCGACGGAGCAGTACTGCCGTTAGAACTTCTCCCTCCCATCAACATTCGGGCGGTAGTCAATGATCCATCAGTAGGCAGTGTAGAGTTCAGCGTAAACGGAGAGATTGTAAATCGGGATAACGATGATCCGTATCTTTTACTAGATGATGACGACACCGATAACTTCCCCACCGGAGTGAACCAGATTACGGCTACCCCTTTCTCTCGTGAAGATGGGCTAGGAGCTGCCGGAACTTCGTTATCAATACAGATTCGTCTGGATCTAAATTTGGCAGTTGTACAGTTTCTGCTCATCGATGCCGAAAATGACGAGCCTATCGGCGAAATTGTCAGTGGCGATGTGCTAGACATCAGTACCCTTCCACCTTTCAATATTGAGGCAGTGGTTAACTCCAATATGATTGAAAGTGTAGGTTTCATGCTCAACGGTGAGCGGGTTAAGATCGATGACGCTGCCCCTTATGTACTGGGTACGTCCGATGATTTCAATTACCAGCCGCTGGATTTAGATACTGGGAATTATGTACTAGAAGCTACTCCTTACAGTGCCGATCAGTTGAAAGGTGTGCCAGGGACACCACTGGAGGTTGCATTTGCCGTTATCAATTCGACTAACGCAGATACTACATCAGTGGCAGAAGCAGCTACCTTCCGGGTGTATCCCAACCCAGTAGCAAAAACATTGTTAGTTCGCACGGAAGATCAGTCAGATGTGATAGCACATTATACATTGATTGATAATCTGGGTAGGCAATTGACAAGTTCGCGGGTTCGCGACTTAGACAGACTGGAAGTCGATATAACTCCTTATCTGCCTCAGATCGGACCATCTAGACTTTTCTTCCTGAAAATTACCACTAATCAGGGTAAAACCACCACTGTCCGACTGAGAACAGAATAATTGCTTTGCTGAGAAGGAGGATTTAGCATTGCCTCCTTCTCAGCTTTATTTATTCTTTACTTTCGGTTTCGCTAAAAAAACCAAAGCTTAATCGCCATCCCCACTACTGCTACCACCAGAATAGCCTGCACCCAGCGGTCGCCTTTCTCTACCGACCACCGACTGGCAATCCACGCGCCAGAAGAATTTCCGACGGCTAGCACCCCACCGTAAAGCCAATTGATCTTTCCTTCCAAAATAAACACCAGTAACGCCGCGGTGGTGTAGATTAATACCACGAGTACTTTTACGCTATTCGTCTTCACCAGCGAGAGCCGGTTGACTGAAGTAAGTACCATAATAATGAGGAAACCTACTCCGGCCTGAATGAAGCCACCCCAAATACCAACGAAGAAAAAAAGACCTACACTGATCAGCTGATGCTTTTGCCCCATTCGCTCCACGATTTCTGCTCCCTTCTTTGTTCTAGAATTCTTAACGATAAACGCTAGTACTACAATCATGATAATGGCCAGCAGCTTATTGAATAAATCTTCGGGAATATCAACCGCTATTTTAGCCCCAATCACTGCCCCAACCAAGGCTGATAGTCCCAGCCACAGGCTAAACGGCCAGACGGTTACCCCTTTGCTTCTAAAACCTAATACTCCAAAAATATTCTGAGAGAAGATCGCAATGCGATTGGAGGCATTCGCTACGGCGGGAGGTAATCCCAAAAAGATCAGAATGGGTAAGCTAATAAGTGATCCGCCTCCGGCTACGGTATTGATGAATCCAGCGGCGAAACCAGCTCCCAGTACTAACAGTATATCCCAGGCATCCACTAGCGAGGCAGATAGCTAGCTTGATGTAATTCTTTTACCGACCGAATCGGTTGATTAGGATTAAGATACTTCGCCAAATGCTGATAAACCTTTACCCGTACTTCCTTAGCTGTTTGGGTATCAATACGGTCAAAAGAATGCCCTCCTGGAATGTCTTCGTAGATTTCGTACTCAAAATCCTTATCTTCCGCTTTGAGTGCCTTAATCAGATGCTCTACTTCAAATACATTCACATCACCATCGTTGGTATTGGTGTGGATAAGCAGTGGGGTAGCTAGCTTATGAGCGTTCCAGGCGGGAGAGCGTTTGCGATACTCTTCCACATCCTCGTAGGCTGATTTACCAATGTGATAGTCGGCAGAATAAAGATCACGGTAGCGCTGAGTTTTATAGCCCATACGAGCAATCAGATCACTCACCGGCACTCCGGCGTAGGCTACTTTGTAGGCTTTAGGGTGATCAAAAATATTATGTAAGGTAATTAATCCTCCGTGGCTCCAACCCAGAATACCGACCCGATTCTGATCTACAAAATCGTAATTTTCTAGCATATAATCCCGGCAGGCGTAGGTATCTTCCACTTCCCTCCCACCGTAGTCAATCAGTTCGTAGAAACCTTTCCCGTAGCCGGTACTTCCCCGGTATTCCGGAGCTACCACTACATACTGTTGGGCCATAAGCTCCCGAATAATGTGACGATAAAACGTGTTAAAATTACTGTGTACGCCTCCGTGGGGCAGCACCAGCAACGGATACTTTTTGCCAAAATCCAGGTTGGAAGGAATGAAAACGTAGGCACTAAAGCGAACCGGATTGTTAGCTCCCTGTCCAGTAGGATTCTCAATCACCCGAGGGGGCGGACCGGTAAGGGTGACTTTATCGATAAAAGCGTAGTTGCCCACTTCGTTTTGCCAGGCCAGATCATCCACCGCTTTAGAAATTCGGTTGAAGGAGTATCTTAGGTTATCAACGGTCTCTTGTAATTCCTGAATCTGTACTGACTGATCACTATTAACTTGCTCAGACTGAGCAAAAAGCAAATAAGACCACTGGAAGGAGAAAGAAAGGAGAAGTAAGATGAATCGTTTCATAGGAAAGGCTAGGCGCTTTTTGGGGGCAAAAATAAAAGATTTTGCCTAACCCACCTATGAACGTTAAGATTTATACGCTTTGTACAGCGTTGAGAAGTTCACCGTCTTCAGTGTAGTAGAGCGTAACCGCGCTGTTCTCGTCTTCGAGCAGAAGCTCATACATGACAATAGAAGAAGTAACACTATTAGCAAGCTGCAAACGACGTTGATCGCGCTTGTTAAGAATTCGGGCTCGGGTAATGGTTAAATGCTGATATTCGCCTTGGTCTAAAGCATAAAGTACCTCATCGGGTAATTCCATTTCCAGGATTTCGGCCGGTTCATCGTTCGATTCATGAATGAACATTTCCTGGTTCTCCTGCATCTCCTCGAACCACATTTCGTCTTGGGCCTGAACAACACTCCAAGACATTAGACTTATAGCGACAATGGCAAGTATCTTCTTCATAATTGACAGTTTTATATCTAAACCTTACAAAGAATCGTACCACAGTTTACCTGCAAGTAACTATTTGTATATCAGATAATTAAGCGTATAATTATTCTAAGAAGAAGTGCTGTGATGAGTAGTGGGTAAACACATTGGGGAATAATTCCCCACTTTAGGGCAAATGCTTTCTTTCCTTGACTAAAGTTGATGATAAAACTCACGCACGTAACGTTTCTATTAGTCTTGATTTCATATACTTCATCGCGTAAATTAGTCATCGTTATTTATCCGCTTATTAACGTTATGAAACACGCTACCTACACCCTGCTTCTTCTATTTGTTTTCGCTTCCTGCGGCAGTGAAAAACAAACTTCATCGGAAAAGTCCACTAGCGATAACAGCCGGAACGCTGTAGATTGGGATGGTACGTATACTGGCAAACTACCTTGTGCCGATTGTGCCGGTATTAAAACTGTCATTCAATTGGCCTCAGACCAGACCTACACTATGCGCACTCGCTACGAAGGTAAATCAGATACTACCTTTATGCAGCAGGGGACCTTTAGTTGGAATAAAGAAGGTAGTCAGATACAACTTGATGATTTAGCGGGAAGTCACCCGGCGCAATATTTGGTTGGAGAAAATATTCTATTTCAATTAGACCAGGCTGGCAACCGCATTACTGGTGACTTGGCCGAGCTCTACCAATTGCAAAAAACCTCAGCTACCCTAATCGACACTTATTGGAAGTTGCAAGAAATTGATGGTCAAGCTATTGACCTAAGTGCTACTGCCGGCCGAGGCGCTTTTTTGAAGATGGATGGAAGTACAATGAGATTTTCCGGTAACGGAGGATGCAATAACCTGATAGGCACTTATGAATTGGCTGGAGAAAACAGCATTACCTTTTCCGATGCAGCTAGTACCAGAATGGCTTGCCCTGATGATAGCATTGAGAACAAATTCACGAAAGCATTGTCAGCAACTACCAACTACTTGTTGAACAACAACTTACAACTTCTGGATAAGCACCAAAACGTGCTAGCAGTCTTCCAAGCTGACCTGCTGGAATCTGTAGATTAGGGGTATCTATTCGGCTGGTTACCGATTAGTATTCTCGTGAGGAATTGGCTAGGGCGTGTTGATATTTGAGATAATGAATAATTTTGAGAGCTATTTTTGCCCAATTAAGGCGCTTGAGAAGGGCGATGCCGCGCCACGGGGGCCTAAGCATTTGCGGCCGAAAGCAACGCAGAGTGAGTGAAAATGGTGCCAAAATCGTCGTTCAGATTAAATGTCAACACGCCCTAAACTTGAAAAAAAGAATCCCGTAAGCATACTTACGAATAAATAACCTTAACCTTTTAACTGCACACATACCATGGAATTACGACTTGGGGATACTGCTCCTAACTTTCAGGCACAAACTAGCGAAGGTGAAATTGATTTTTACGAATACCTAGGCGACGGCTGGGGAGTACTTTTTTCCCATCCGGCGGATTATACCCCGGTTTGTACAACCGAATTAGGACGAACTGCCCAACTGAAAGACGAATTTGCCCAGCGCAACACCAAAGTGATGGCGCTTAGTGTAGATGACCTGGACTCTCACAAGGGTTGGATCAACGATATTAACGAAACCCAAAACACCACCGTAAATTTTCCGATTATTGCCGATCCAGAACGTAAGGTGGCCGAACTTTACGGAATGATGCACCCTAATGCGTCGGATAGCATGACGGTACGGTCAGTGTATATCGTTAGTCCCGACAAAAAAATTAAGCTAATGCTGACCTATCCGGCTTCAACGGGCAGAAACTTCAATGAGATTCTGCGGGTAATTGACTCACTACAACTTACTGCTAACTATAGTGTAGCTACTCCGGCTGACTGGAAAGAAGGCGAAGATGTAGTGATTGCTCCGGCCATTCCGGATGAAGAAATACCCGAACGTTTTCCTAAAGGACACAAAAAAATTAAGCCTTACCTACGCACTACTCCGCAACCGAACAAGTAAAAGTTGGAGGATAAAAGTTCGGAGTTATGAGTTCAGAGTTTTTAAGTCAGAGTTGATGTACGAGACTGTGGACTAAAAACAACTAGGAATTTAACAATTGAGCTATTGAACAATAAAATAAATATGAAACAAGCAACATTTGGATCGGGCTGCTTTTGGTGCACCGAAGCGGTATTTCAGGACGTGATGGGAGTGCAGTCAGTAGTTTCAGGCTACACCGGTGGTAAGATTTCCAACCCCACCTATCGGGAAGTATGTAGCGGACGAACTGGCCACGCCGAAGTAGTACAGATTACCTACGATCCGGAAGTGATAAGATACGATGAGTTGTTAGAAATTTTCTGGAAAACCCACGACCCAACTACCCTCAATCGGCAAGGAGCCGATGTAGGCACCCAGTATCGTTCGGTGGTGTATTACCACGATGAAGAGCAGAAAAAGCTAACGGAAGAATACAAGCAGAAACTAGATGAGTCCGGCGCTTTTGCAGGCCCGATTGTCACTGAGATCAGTCCTTCGGAAACCTTTTATCCCGCCGAGGACTATCATCAGAATTACTACAAGAATAACCCTGAGCAGGGTTACTGCTCATTTGTTATTCGCCCGAAAGTAGACAAATTCAAGCAGGTATTTAGCAACAAACTGAAATCTGCATAAAAGAAAAAAGCGCTAGCCAACCGGTTAGCGCTTTTTAAATCATATTTACTCGATAATTCTTTAAAGTGTTTCTCGAGTGCTTAAGTACGAATCGTATCCGTAGTAGGAATACACGTCGTTGTTATACAAGCTACGGCTATTCTTGATTGCTTAACCCAATTGAATTATCGGAATATACCATTCTTATTCGCCAGGTATTGCCCCCTCCGTCGTGGGCTTGCTTTCCGGAAATGCACATCGTTCTCTTTAACCAAGAGCGAGAATTTTAGAGGTAGCCAATCTTCATTTTTTTTCCTATCTTAAATTATTCTACTCTTCATCTCAGTCTAATCTATCATGAAGACATTCTTAGCATTCTCTGCTTTAGTCTGGCTGACATTTTTAGAGTTTAACTGTTTTGGTCAAAACCAACCCTATCGGTGCACCATCATCGGGGAAGTTATTGACCGCGACAGTAAACAACTCTTATTTGCTAAAGAAACCGAGGATTTACGAAGAGAGCCGATGGTAATTCCGATTGTAGACGGCAAATTTGAGCACCAGTTTGAGTATGATCATCAGGAAGCATATCAATTGGTATTTAACGACGAATATGACAGGGTTATTTTCTTTCCAGTTTCTGGGAAAATAAAAATGACCCTGTACCCTGAGGAGAGATACGAAGAAAATACCTTTGAAGGTAGTCCGCTTACTGAAGAGTACTATGACTTTCACAAGATGGCTAATAGCATACTTGATCCTGACCAAGATTTGATCTATCAACAACTAGACAAACTTGAAGAGGACGGAAAATTCTACAGCGACACTGCTCAGGTTCTCTTACAAGCCTTAGAGAATGCAGATGATACGGGAAAACCGGCTCTCTCCAAAAAATTGCGCGATCTGCGGTCAGATCACTCCGACAAATCTGATCAAGCTAAAGTACTGGCTCTGCAGTTGGATTCAATTTATGAAGAACTCTACAATTTCAGACAACAGTATATTGAGTCAAATCCTTCTCCTATGAGTTACTTTCTTTTGTTTCAGAATGTTACCAAAATCGGCCGAATTCCGATTGAGGAATATAAGCTCAGACGCGCCTACCATAGCCTGGCGAAAGCGATGCCACGACATCCTTACACTGCTAAAGTCGGACAGATGCTGGAAAGTCATCAGGCCATTCAAGTTGGTGGCGAGTATATTGATTTTGAAGCTCAAGACCTGGATGGTAACTTGGTAAAGGTTTCAACGCTGATGGATGAAAAGTATGTGCTACTTGATTTATGGGCTTCTTGGTGTGGTCCCTGCATCAAAAAAAGCAGAACAATGGTTCCCATCTACGAAAAATACAAGGACGATAATTTCACCATTGTTGGAGTAGCTCGAGAATTTAAAGATCAAAAAAATCTGCTAAAAGCCCTTGAGCGGGAAAAATTTCCCTGGACTAATTTAGTTGAATTGGATGATCGAGATGCAGTATGGTTGAAATACAACATCCCCTTTTCAGGAGGTGGTGTCTTTTTAATTGACCCCGCTGGAAAGATACTAGCAGTAAATCCTGATGCTGAAGAGGTAGAGGATATTCTGCAAGGGAGATCAAACTAATTCCTGTTTTAGTCAATTCTGAGGAAATCGCTCATTAAGACCCCGCCTTGCGGAAATACACATCGTTGCTAATCGATTCCAGTTCCACCTTTTTGCCTCCTCCAGCTACGGTGGCTTCAATCTCCCAACCTACCGGGCTTCGGCGGTGCCGCTCCCGTTCGGATTCATCTATGACTAAATCCAAGTTAGTGTAAACTTCACCGGTGATTGATTTCATAGTTACATCCGCACCCTGCTGAGCTGGCCAGTCGGCATCTACGAAGCCGCTCAGCGATTTGGCGTAAACCGCCGCACTCGTTCCTTCAATGGTAATATCGCCCGCTAATGTTTCTACGTGTAATGGAGCAGCTTCGGGAACGTATATGTCATAGACGATCAGACTGCAAAAGCTGTTACCGTCCGAGTGATAGTTACTACCGTTGCAATCTCCCCGAAAATGTCCATTAGCCTGATCAAAATCTGAAGTGACCTGGATTTGATCCCCGGAAGTTTCGGTAGTCATACTCCAGGCATCGTTGAGCGTGTTATTGTTAATGGTTACGCTCACCCGTACTGATACTTCAGATTTATCCCAGGTTTTAATCTGAATTTCCTGAGCATATTTGAAATCTAGCCGAACTTCCTGTCCTTTTCGCCAGTCAATTGTTTTTTCCTCAACGCGTTGCGCCCAAGTATTCTGCACAACTGCTAATAATAAAAAAATCGCTAACGGTTTCATGATATTATTCGCTCTTGCGTAGGTAAATATTCCCACTGACCGTTTTAACTCGCATATCTACCCCACCATTGTTGATAGTCCCCTCAATGGGCCTTCCCATACTCATCCGAATCATATCTTTCTCATTTTCATTACCTTCCATTTGAATATCAAAGTTAGTATACACCTCCCCACTAACGGAACCAAGCTTGAGATTAGCCGGAGTTTGCCCCGGCAGGGTAATATCCACATCGCCGCTAACAATAGTGATAGAGGTTGGTTTCTGTTGGTTGACCGTAGTAAAGACAACATCAATGTCGCCGCTAACACTATTGGCTACAATAGGGCCGCTCACATCCTCCATCTTGACGTCCGAGTTAGTGGTCTTCACCTCTATTTCACCGGCCAGGTTTTTCATATCGATATCACCGCCCGCGTAGTTCACTTCCTCAATAACCACCGTGGCGTTTTTGGGAATATTGAAGTCATAGTCCACATCGTTTCGCCCCACTTTTAGAACGGTAAGCTGGCCGTTTTCTTCGTTGATCGATAGTCCGATACCAGAGTTATCAGTTCCGCCACTATACAAAGGACGTAGCCCATCAGCTCTTTCGGGAGGGGCTTTGTAGCCCGAAGCGTTAATGACCAATTCGTTGCTATCGTGCCCCTCAATACTAATCTCGGTATTGTGAAGTATTAGCCGGATTTTGTTGGCGTTCATCGGAGCTCGGTACTCCTGCGAGAAGACCCCGGTGGTGGCTAAGAAAAATAGAATGATTCCTGATAAAGTTTTCATGATAATGTTTAGATAAAATATTGGGTTAATGTTGTCTATAGTAATAATTGATTGATACCTATCTCAGCCTGTTGTTTTACAACTTCCTCTACCTGGTCGCTTTGCACCAGACGCTGCAACTCGGGTACCGCTTCCCTCTCACCCCAATTCACTAGTTGATTGATGATTGCGATTTGCACTAGCGGATGATCTTGGCCGCTTAAGGTCTGGGCCAGAGCAATGCGAACCGTACTCTGTTCAGCGTGGGTATTTAGGGCTTCAATAGCAGCTAATCGTACATTTACATTGGGATCGGAGGCCACGGTCAGCAATAAAGCCTCACTCACCGCCTGATTGTCTTTATCAGAGAGTTGGCTGGCCTGAATGGCTTGTATCCTTTCGCTAGCCGAAGCCTGTTGCATCTGGTTCAGCAGCATCGTCTGGCGCATATCCTGAAATTCTTCGCGGAGGGCAACTACTTCATCGGAGGTTTTTTCCTGTCCGTACCAAATGCCTCCCAAAAATCCTAGCAGGGCTAAGGTGATGCTAGCCGCAATACGTCCTCCCCAAAGTTGTATCCTGGACCTACGCCGCTCTTCCGAGTCTTCCTGAGCATCGATTTTTTGAAAAAAGTTATCGTAGCCTATTGCAGTACTGGGTTTAGTAGCACGTAAATCAGCAAAAGCAAGAAACTGGTCACGATCAGCCCACAGATCGGCGGGCACTTCAGTTTGGGAAAAATACGTATATAACTGTTTCTCCTCTACGAGCGTCGTATTGCCCTCGTAGTATTGCTCCAGCAGTTTTCTAATTTCTTTAGCTTCCATAGGCGTTTAGTTTTGTGTACATCTCGCGTACGCTGCGGCGGGCCCGAGATAAGGTGACCCGAATGTTATTGATGTACATGCCAGTAATCTGTTCAATTTCCTCGTAAGAGTACTCTTCTACATCTCTAAGATGAATGACTAACCGCTGTTGCTCAGGTAACCGTCCCATGAGTTGCCGGAGAATTTCAGCAGTATTCGCCAGTTCAGTTTTCTTGTAGGGTGTGGTTGTATCCGTAGAATCAATACCGGTGTTTAATGGCACTACTTTTTGGTGATGGCTGGATTTGAGTTTATCCAGACACAGGTTTTTCGTCACCACCATAGCCAGTGCTTCAATACTTTTGTAACTAGTGAGGTTCTGACGATTCAGCCAAAGTTTTAACAGTGCTTCCTGCACCGCGTCTTCTGCCTCTTCCTCATCCTGAAGCATGGTTTTCGCAAACCGATACAGTTTGGCCTGAACTGGAAAAACGTTGCTTTTGAATGCTTTTATGTTCATTACACCTACTAGACGAGTGTCCTTACGTTTCATTACAATGCTGAAACAATTTTTTTAATTACTCTTAAATTCGGCAAATTCGCTGCTTTTTCTATCAGTGTAATAATGGCCGAAAATATGTTTCACTAAGCCTACCCCAGCTTTTATCTTTAAACTATTCTATAAGAATAAACTGTGGCTGGCAGATGAGAAAGATAGAAAGAAGAATGAATCAACGTAGATTAACATTTTCATTATTCTTTTTAAGTAAGAAACTGTCTCTAATCGCGTTAATTTGCTGTATTGGACTAGGTTCGTGCCGGAGTACAGTAATGCCTTGCCCTAAGATATCATCTTCTCAAAAAAAGGAGGGTTTATTCTCGGCTAATGGCAATCGGCTTAAATACGACCGAAAAGGCCGAATCAAGAAGTAATTTAGTTACCAAGTAGTAACCTGCGGTAAGTACCTTATGGTAGGGAAAAATAATAAAAGTACGGTAGTCCCACTAATTTGCCTCATTTTAATGTTGATGGTACTATGGCTAGGGTCTGCCTCTACTACTCAGGCACAGAGCAAAAAAAGCACGCTACCGACGGTAAAAGTCCCTAAAAAGAAGAAGAAAGTAAGGGTACCTAAAGCGAGGCGGAACGCCAAACAGGTGAAAGACAAGCGCAAATCGCCCCGTACCCAAAAAAGCAGCTTTGGCGGTAGTCAGCCTTATGAACCTCCCCGCACGAAAAAGAGTAATTTTGGCGGTAGCCAACCCTATCAAGCACCTCGTACCAAAAAGGGTAATTTTGGGGGTAGTCAGCCCTACCAAGCACCTAGGACTAAGAAGAATAACTTCGGTGGTAGCCAGCCGTATCAGGCTCCTAAAACCAAATCATCCGGGGGCCGGGTCCGTTCTAACTACCAGCAGCCAAAAACGAAAACCAGCGCCGGGAAGGTTCGAAACGCTTACCAGCGACCAGCCACTATTTCTCGTCCTGGAATCGTCAAAGATAATTACCGAAAACCCAGCACGGTTTCCAAATCGGGTAAAGTCAGCAAGAGTTACCAGCGACCGCCTACTCTTTCGCCCTCAGGAGTAGTGAAAGACCGTTATCAGCGCCCTAAAACTCTTAGTAGATCAGGAAAAATCCGAGATAATTATCGCCGCCCCCCTACCCTTTCGCCCTCAGGAGTGGTAAAGGATCGCTACCGGCTCCCCCCTTCAATTACCCGCTCTGGTAAAGTAAAGGATAATTATAAACGCCCTGTAACTATTTCACCATCCGGGAAGATTCCAGTGACTGAAGGAAGAAAGGCCCCCGCGGCCGAAGAGGGTCGTGATCGATCGCACTTACCACTGGCTGACCGTATTTTTACCAACCAGCGCCTTCAGCGAAAGAAAAACAAAGCCTTGGAAAAATCCTCTCATGAGGTTTCGGGGTTCAGTGGAAAGCAAAGAGTAGGTATATTTTATAGTAAAGAACGCCAATATAAAAAAGCCGACCGCAAACAGATGAACGTGGGTGAATATAAGGTACCCCATCGTTTTCAGCAAAAGAAGGTGGAAGAGAACTATTCCAAATACGTACATCAGCACCGGGGTTACCTGCGAGTACCTACGCAACGCGCTAAATCACGCTACTACCAGAAGCTAGCCCGCCAGGTACACGAGTATAACGGAGAAATCAGACGAGCGAAGCGAGGGAAAGATATGCACCCCAGTGTAGACTATCTGGCTGGCCGCCAAAAAAACTCCTATGAGAAAAAAGAGAAGCACCGTAAACGTCGCATCTGGCTATCGCATATTTTTAAATCCAAAGACCAACCCAAACATTTGAAGGAAAATACCCGTAAGCCAAGATACGACAAGAAGGAAGCAGATATTTGGTATTACTAAGCCTATGAATTTTACACCACTGACCACCATCGAACAGGTAGACGAAATAAAAGGTAATTCTAACCAACGTCCGGTCATTATTTACAAGCACAGTACTCGCTGCGGTATTAGTAGCGTAGTTCTTAGCCGATTGGAGCGGTCGTGGCAGCCAGCAGAGATGCAGGCGGCTGATTTTTATTTTCTCGATTTGATTAGCTTCCGACAGGTTTCCCAATCAGTTGCCGATACCTTCGGAATTCGTCACGAATCCCCGCAAGTGTTACTTATTTCAGAAGGAAAGTGTGTGTACGACGCCTCGCATATGATGATTTCCTATTCCTCACTTCGCGATAAGCTTCAAGTACTCTCCAACTCGTCGGCTTCCTGACAATCAGAAGCCGAAAGAAACATCTTGCTCAATCGATGGGTTAACACTAAGAGCAACTGGACAACTTAATGCGGCATCCTTTAACATTTGTATTTGGTCGGGAGTAGCATTTGTACTCTCTAAGCTAAATTGAACGCTAATTTTGGAGATTTGCCTCGGATTAGATGACATATATTTGGTAACATTAGCCTGCAAACCCTCCAGTTCAATATTGTGTTTGCGAGCCCGAATGCCCATAATCGTCATCATACAGCTACTAAGAGCAGCGCAAACTAAATCAGTAGGTGAAAACGCTTCACCTTTACCGTGATTGTCGGTAGGGGCATCAGTGATAATGCGGTTCGATGATTTTATGTGAATATCTTCGGTTCGAAGTTCGCCCAGGTACGAAGATTTTATGTGAGACATACTAAATTGATTATTTTTACTTTGTACATTTATATAATAACTCTACGTTTTGGCAGATGAGAAGGAAATTTACCAAAAATACCCTAAGCTTCATACTTTTTTGTTGCCTGTTGGGTTTTTCTCAAGTGGGATTGGCCCAGGAGCAAGGTGCATACGACTACACCCGTGAATTTATCTGGGGTATCAGCAAAAATACTAATTCAGGATTGATTGCCGGTTTGGCGGGCAAATTCAGCAAATTAGTAGGTGACAATCAGTTTCAATCGTTTGGTATTGAAATAGTAAATGTTAAGCATCCTAAAGAATTAAGAAGAGTATCGCGGGTGAGCGGCAATACCTTTTTGCTAGGGAAAACCAACTATTTGTTTTCAGTACGACCTCAGTATGGGCGAGAATGGGTTCTATTCAAAAAAGCCCCTCAGCAGGGTGTGCAGGTAAATGCTATTCTGGCTGGTGGGCCTACTCTTGGAATTGTGATGCCCTACTACATCCAATACGCTTTCAATAATAACCGAGTTATTACTGTACCCTACGACCCCGAGCTATATCCTGAAACCAGCCGCATTGTTGGTTCCGGTCCCTTCCTTCGGGGCATAGGCGAATCGCAAATAAGGCCTGGACTGAACGTAAAAGCGTCGTTAGCCTTTGAGTTTGGAACCTTTAAAAACGATGTTACTGGGTTTGAAGCCGGTTTTCAGTTAGAGGCCTTTACCGAGGAAATTGAACTAGTAGCCGGTGCCCATAACCGACAGATATTTCCTTCAGCCTTCATCATGCTTTTCTACGGCGGGCGCAAGTAAGCTTTGGAATTTACACCAACATTATTAGGGGAATTAATTACTACATTCCCCTGTTTTTTTGCTGTACTTTAGAATTATTTCTTCCTATGATTGAGTTACCCGTAATTTCCGAAGGTGCTACCCAACGTACTCGTAAACCTAATTGGCTACGGGTAAAGCTGCCGGTCGGAAAAGAATATGCGCGAGTTCGTAAACTCGTAGATCAACATAAACTTCACACTATTTGCGAAAGTGGCAATTGCCCGAATATGGGTGAGTGCTGGGGAGCTGGTACGGCCACCTTTATGATATTGGGCAATGTTTGCACCCGTAGCTGTACGTTTTGTGCAGTAGCGACCGGACGCCCACCAGAATACGATACCGATGAACCCCGTCGGGTTGCCGAAGCCATTAAACTGATGGAGGTAAAACATGCCGTGATTACCTCAGTAAACCGGGATGAGCTAAAAGATCGTGGTGCCGAAATATGGTACCAAACCGTAAAGTCGGTGAAAGAACTTTCGCCCACTACTACCATTGAAACTCTGATTCCGGATGTTAAGGGCAATTGGAATGCCCTGTACCGCATGATTGAGCCTGGCCAAGAAGTGGTTTCGCATAATATGGAAACCGTTGAAAGGCTTTATCGCCGGGTTCGCCCTCAGGCTAAATATCACCGGAGTCTGGAACAGACTAAGCTGACCAAGGAAGCCGGCATGCGAACTAAGTCGGGAGTAATGTTAGGCTTAGGGGAAACGGACGACGAGGTTTATAAGGTGATGGATGATTTAGTTGAACATGGCTTGGACATTCTGACCTTAGGGCAATACTTACAACCTACTAAAATGCATATAGAGGTTGCTGAATTCGTACACCCCGATAAGTTTGAGCATTTCAAGGAAGAGGGACTAAAACGAGGACTGAAGTATGTAGAGTCCGGACCTTTGGTTCGTTCCTCCTATCACGCTGAGCGCCATGTTCACGTATAAACGGCTAAAAAATTCTAAGAAGCATGGTTTTCGCCATGCTTTTTTTGGGTCTCCATCGTTTTTTCTGAACCAGATTAGTTGCTTTTGACTTAATTTGCCAGCAATTACTACGATAAAGCATTACTTTTTATTTACTAATTCAGTGAACCGGTCGTTTACTTCCGCAAGCCAATCTGTTTCCCACTCATCCATTGCCATTAGCTACGCTGCTGGCTTTCTACTACTAACCCATACCGCAGGAATTATTGGTTTGGCTTGGCCGCTTACCCGCCCTTACTTTCTGTTAGCCACACCAGCTAATTTGTTGATTTCAGCGGTTTTGCTAGTCATTTTCCAGTTCCCTCGTAATTTCTCGTTTTATTTATTTGCGATAATCTGCTTCATAGTTGGGTTCCTAATAGAAGTAATAGGAGTTCAAACCAAAGTTATTTTCGGCTCCTATCAGTACGGCAGCACGCTCGGTTACAAGCTATGGGATGTTCCTTTAGTGATCGGTATTAATTGGTTTATTCTCTCTTACTCCTTCGGCATTTTGTGTCATAAAATACCTCTCCCAGGTGTATTAAGGGGCCTCATCGGGGCTTTACTAATGGTTGCGCTAGACTTTTTCATTGAGCCGGTAGCTGTGTTCTTTGATTTCTGGACCTGGGAAAATGAAAATATTCCCACTCAAAATTACTGGGGGTGGTTTGGAGTAGCCTTCGTATTACAGCTATTTTTTGTGTATTTACCTTTTGCTAAAAAGAACCCGCTGGCCCCTTACCTACTATTCGCGCAAGTATTATTTTTTGTGATTTTGGGGAGTATTGTTTAATCTTGTGAACTTTTTAACCCTAAAAAGGTTAACAAAATAAACCTCTTATGCTTGCAATAGCACTGACTCTTGTTGGCTTTTTAGGAATGGAGATCTTCTCATGGGCATTTCATAAGTATGTTATGCATGGAGCACTATGGTCCATTCATAAGACTCATCACCAAAAACAACACGGTTATTTTGAATTAAACGATGTTTTTTCTCTGTTTTTCGGAAGTATTGCAGTAGTGCTGATTGTTCTGGGACTAGAGAATTTTGACTATCGATTCTGGATTGGCCTAGGAATTACGTTATATGGTTTTGTTTATTTCATACTCCACGATATTCTTATTCACCGTAGGATGAAAAAATTGAAACGCCCTTCGAACCATTATTTGGATGGAATAGCCCGGGCTCATCGTGCTCATCATAAGTCAGATCAGCGAGATGATTCAGTTTCATTCGGATTGCTCTTGGTACCTCGCCGTTATTTTAGAAAACAGTAAGTAATAAATATTCGCCTAATTTTATACACCCTTTATTCAACCGACCGTGAGCCACTATTCAATTAAAGACATTGAGCAACTTTCAGGAATTAAAGCCCACACACTCCGTATCTGGGAGCAACGTTATAAATTCATTCTTCCGAAGCGAACCGACACGAACATTCGATATTACGACGATGAAGACCTTAAGCTAGTGCTGAACATTGCTCTATTGAAAGATAACGGCCACAAAATATCTAAGATCGCTAAGATGGACCGGGGGACAATGCGAGATGAAGTTTTGAGACTAACCGAAAAAAATCTGCGCTACCCCGATCAAATAAACGCACTAATTTTAGCGATGGTTGATTTGGATGAAGACCGATTCGAGAAGATTATGGCCACCAACATATTAAAATTGGGGTTTGAAAGCACCATGATTAACGTGGTGTATCCATTTCTTTCAAAAATAGGAGTACTGTGGCAAACCGGCGCTATTAATCCTGCTCAAGAACATTTCATCTCTAATCTTATCCGCCAAAAACTTATCGTAGCCATTGACGGCCAATACGTAAATACTCAGGAGAACTCTAATAAGTACTTACTTTACCTTCCTGCGGGCGAATTGCACGAAATCACACTGCTATTTATTTGTTATCTAATTAAGGCTCGTCATCAGAAAGTGGTTTATTTTGGCCAGAATCTACCGTTCGAGGATTTGAAGTCAATCTATAACATCCACCAGCCAGATTACATCCTGACAATTATTACCACCAGTCCTCCTGCGCACGAGATACAAGACTACGTAGATCAGTTAGCCAGTAACTTTCCTAACGCGGAGATTCTTCTAAGCGGCTATCAGGTGATTGGCCAAGATGTTAATACCTCGGAAAATACCCATATCTTCACTCGCATTGAGCATTTTATCTCTTTTGTTGAGGAGAATACCCTAGAGAAAACGCTGTAGTACCACTCATTCTTTTTTTTCTTAAACCAGGCCGGTTTGTAGCAGCTTACACTAAGCAAAATTAAACAAACCTGTTTGTCTTTCGTATAATCGATCACAGTGAACTACTGATCGTGGCTGATTTTTTTTTGTGCTCACAACTTTTGTCTTTTTCACTACGACTTATTCTGTGCCCACGATTGCTTTTTATTAAATATTTTGTATAACTTACAATCCAAGGAAGGTGAACAAAGCTTTATTTTTACATCTCTCTGATTAGTGCAAACTTTTACCCTTATTTAAACATACATCGTTACTTTTTTAGTGAGTTAAAGTTTTTTTTCTTTTTTGTTTAACTTTTTTTTTAAAATTCTAAACATTTTTTCATATACTTGTTTAACTATTTATCCAATTTTTTTAACAAACCAAAAGGTTACCCTTATGACAGCACTAGAATTCAGTTATTCACTAGACAAGATGTCTAAATCACTCAAGCCTTTTGCCCTTAAGTTGACCAAGGATATGGAAGAGGCAAACGATTTGCTTCAGGAAACCATACTCAAGGCTTTCACAAATCGGGATAAATTTACCGATGGTACCAACCTGAAAGCTTGGTTATACACTATCATGAAGAATACATTCATCACCAACTACCAGCGTATGGTGCGCCGAAACACGTTTATCGACACCACCGATAATCTTCATTACATTAACAGCACTAGCAATATTACCGAAAACTTGGCGTACTCTAGCTTTACAATGAAAGATATTACTAAAGCTATTGCCAAATTGGATGATGCCTACAAGACGCCCTTCATGATGCATTACCGAGGATTTAAGTACCACGAAATTGCTGACCGGCTTAACATTCCCATTGGTACTGTGAAGAATCGCATCCACATTGCTCGCAAAGAATTAAAATCAGTACTTAAGAATTATTCAGTGAAAGATTAATGCCCAAGCAAGTTGTTGTCATTGGCGCTGGCTTCTCGGGGCTTTCTGCCGCTACTTTTTTAGCCGATGCTGGATTTGACGTAAAAGTTCTAGAAAAACACGATATTCCGGGTGGTAGAGCCCGGACATTCCAAGAACAAGGTTTTACTTTTGATATGGGTCCCAGCTGGTACTGGATGCCTGACGTTTTTGATCGTTACTTTGCCTCCTTTGGCAAAAAAACCTCTGATTACTACAATCTAATCCGTTTAGACCCTTCCTACAGTGTTATTTTTGGCGAAGATCAATTTGTAGATCTACCTGCTTCTCTAGGTCAACTCAAGCAACTTTTTGAAGGTCTGGAGACCGGAAGCAGTCAGATGTTGGACAGATTTTTGGAGCAGGCTGCTTACAAGTATGAGGTAGGTATGAACCAACTAGTTTATAAGCCTAGTCGTTCGCTTACTGAGTTTGTCAGTGTTCGCCTCCTCTACGACATTCTCCGAATGGACGTGTTCAAATCTTTTCATAAGCACATTCGCTCTTTTTTCACGAATGATCAAATCATTCGGATCATGGAATTCCCCATTCTCCTTTTGGGAGCACTTCCCCAAAATACACCCGCTCTATATAGCCTGATGAATTATGCTGATATTCAATTGGGAACCTGGTACCCAATGGGCGGTATGCACAAAATTGTAGAGGGCATGTATCAGCTAGCCCAAGAGAAAGGAGTCAAATTCGAGTTTGGACACAATGTAAATTCATTTGGCTTTGCTAGCAACCAGATTAAAGAAGTGATAACCGACCAGTCTGAATACGCTGCCGATGTGGTAGTGGGCAGTGCCGATTATCATCACGTAGAAACTCAATTACTGCCTCCTTCCTTCCGTAACTACAGTGATACCTATTGGGACCGACGGGCTATGGCTCCTTCTTCTCTGTTGTTCTATTTAGGAGTAAACAAGCGGTTAGACAATCTGAACCACCATAATTTGTTTTTTGACGAGGACTTTACACCACACGCGGAGGCAATATACGAAAACCCTCAGTGGCCCGGGAACCCTCTTTTTTATGTTTCGGTTACCTCTAAAACTGACCCGTCCGTAGCTCCGGAAGGGTACGAAAATGTGTTCATTCTAGTACCAGTTGCTCCTGATCTGGAAGATACCGAGGATATTAGAGAGCATTACTACGAGCTGATTATGAACCGGTTAGAATCACTTACTGGTCAAACTATCAGAGACTCTGTTGTTTATAAACGAAGTTACGCGCATCGAGACTTCATACAAGACTACAATGCGTTTAAGGGAAATGCCTACGGTTTAGCCAATACCCTAATGCAAACCGCCATTTTAAAACCTAGCCTAAAAAATAGCAAGGTAAAAAACTTATATTACACGGGACAGTTGACCGTTCCTGGACCTGGAGTACCTCCTTCATTGATTTCAGGAAAGGTCGTAGCGGCTGAAATTGAAAAGGAATATAGCTAGGCTAAAAAATTTAAAATCATCGCTCACTCGTTTATGGATCTTTTTGATACAACTACCTTTAAGTGTAGCAAACTTATTACCCAGCACTACAGCACTTCTTTTACGCTAGGCATTAAAACTCTACACACTAGATTTCATTACCCCATCTATGCTATCTACGGGTTCGTTCGCTATGCTGATGAAATTGTTGATACCTTTCACGATCATGACAAGACCACGCTGCTAGATCGCTTTGAGCAAGATACCTATCAAGCTATTGAAGAGAAAATCAGTCTTAATCCAGTTCTGCACTCCTTCCAAAGTGTGGTAAATGAGTATCACATTCAGCGGGAGCTAATTTCTGCTTTCTTGAAAAGCATGCGGATGGACCTAGACCAACAAACCTACGACGATCCTTTGTACCATGAGTATATTTACGGCTCGGCTGAAGTGGTTGGTCTAATGTGTTTACGGGTATTCTGCGAGGGTGATGATAAATTGTACCAATCATTGGAAGAACCGGCTAAGAAACTGGGTGCCGCCTTTCAGAAGGTTAATTTTCTGCGCGACATTAAGAGTGATTATTACGAACGAGGGCGAATCTACTTCCCTAACGTAGACTTCTCAGATTTTACCCAAGATGCCAAACAAAAAATTGAAGATGATATCCAAGCTGATTTTGATGATGCCTACCAGGGAATTATCCGCTTGCCTACCGGAGCCAAGCTCGGAGTTTATCTGGCATACGTGTACTACCTAAATCTATTTAAAAAGATAAAACAGTGTTCGGCAGCCAGAATTGCTCAGGAGCGCATACGAATACCTGATAACCGGAAGATTGCCCTGCTAGTTGGCACCTATTTCCGGCATCGCTTTAATTATCTCTAGAAATTTTTTAACTACAAATTCAACCACCATGCTTCAACTAAATGTCGCTATCGACCAAAACTCGGGTTTCTGCTTCGGGGTGGTTTATGCCATAGAAATGGCCGAAGATATTTTGAACGAAGACGGTTACCTTTACTGTCTAGGGGATATCGTTCATAACGATGAGGAGGTACGCCGCCTGGAAAGAAAAGGCTTGCGCATTATTGACCACGAGTTACTAAGTCAATTGAGAAACGAGAAAGTGCTGATACGTGCTCACGGCGAGCCTCCCAGTACCTATCGCATGGCAGCCGAAAACGACCTTCAATTGATTGACGCTTCTTGCCCGGTAGTGCTTAAGTTACAGAACCGTATCAAGAACTCGTACGATAAAGACGAGAAAATATACATCTACGGTAAGCACGGTCATGCCGAGGTAGAAGGCCTACTGGGGCAGACCAATCAAGAGGCCGTAGTGTTTCAGAGCATTGACGAACTCAACCTAGATGAAGTTCCACGAAACATGACGCTCTACAGCCAGACGACCAAGAGTACTGATAAGTTTTACGAGATAAAGGATATTCTGGAACAGTCAGGCATCGCCGTGAATGCCAATGATACGATCTGCCGTCAGGTGTCTAATCGAGACAAAGAGTTACGAGACTTTGCCGGACAATTTGATAAGATCATGTTTGTATCAGGCACTAAATCATCTAACGGTAAAGTGCTGTATCAGGTCTGTAAAAACCAGAATCCCAACACTTATTTTATCTCCCAAAAAGAAGAGATTGATACTACCTGGTTTTCCTCCCAAGATACAGTAGGCATCTGTGGTGCCACCTCTACTCCAATGTGGCTGATGGAGGAAGTGCGAGATGCTTTACTGGAACTTTAGGGCAGTATATACTCTTTGCTTAACATGAAACCTTGGTATCAGGAAAAGGGAATCTGGATTGCCCTCACCATCATCTCCCTGTGGTTTTTGTCGCTAGGTTGGCTACTGACGAATTTCACAGTAGACTTTTCTAGTCCACTTACCTATGCCTTGATGCTGCTGCAAGCTCATTTATACACTGGCTTGTTTATTACCGCCCACGATGCCATGCACGGTAGCGTGGCAAAAAACAAGATCTGGAACAACACATTAGGTACAATTGCCGCCACGCTGTTTGCTTATAATTCTTACCGTAAGCTATTTCCCAAGCATCATCAGCACCACCGCTTCGTAGCTACCGACAAAGATCCTGATTATCACAGTGGTAGCTTTATTCCCTGGTATATCAAATTTGCCCGGGAATACGTTAGTATTTGGCAAATTTTATTGATGGCAATCACCTATGAAATATTAATCCGATTTTTCCCCAAGCCTAATGTAATTCTGTTTTACATTATTCCTTCGCTACTCTCTACCTTGCAATTGTTTTATTTCGGCACCTATCTGCCCCATCGCGGTGAGCATAACAATAAGCACCAATCGCGCAGCCAGCGAAAGAATCATGCCTGGGCCTTCATAAGCTGTTACTTCTTTGGCTACCACTACGAGCATCATAACGCTCCCGGCGTACCCTGGTGGAAGCTGTACAAAGAAAAAGAGGCTTTAGAATTAGAGGCAAAAAGTTGATTATGCCCGGCCTCCTGATGATTTATCTTCCTTACCGTAGGCAATCACTAGAGAGACACCAGCGAAGAACCAAAATAACGCCATAATCACAATCCAGCTATTGCCAAACATGGGAGGGAAACGATCTAGACTAGCTTCTTCCATTAAAGAGAGTCCAGAAAGAACTATTGCTACAAAGCCAACAACTGCCATAACAATACCGGCCATTCTCATATTACAAGAGGTTTAGTGAGGCTGCAAAATAACATAACTTTGCAGCCTTATCCAATAGTTAATAGTGGAAACCAGGGTTGTTAATAGCCTACTGAAAAATATCATTGGCAAATTGGGTGTCGAATAGTTCATCCAGATAGCGAGTTCGCGTGAACTGTGAGTAGTTGTCTCGGCAAAACTCGGTTCCACTACGCATAATACTCAGGCAAGTTCCGCGATTATCGCTAGCTTCTCGGTGCCCCCGGTTCAGGTAGCAATGTCCCAGTTCGTGAAAAACCACAAATTCTCGCCCGCGGTCACTACTTCGGTTCCAGAAGGCTTCATCAATGGTTACCCGATTAGCACCGAACCGGTGAAAGGCAAAGTTGCACCGGCCTAATACGCGATTTTCATCAATTTCTTGAACTTGGGCGGTAATATTTGCGGTTCGTAGGTTTATATTGAGCCCTCGGTTGAATGCTTCCTCCTCGAAGCGCTCAAAGTACACCCAGAGTTCTTCTTCTACTCCAGGATATCCAACTTCCCGAGGCTCAATCTCTTCTACCACTTCTTCATCTTCCTGACAAGCGGTAACCAAAAATAAGCAGACAAAACTAAATAATGTTAGAATGGATGGTCGGGTAGACCATTGGATATAAGCGTTCATACTCCTGTTTTTTTGTGGTTAGTGAATGATGCGCTTTTATAACTCTGGGTTCATAAAAACATTGTCCACTTTGGCAACAGTTTCGAAGATTTGTCTCTTTCCCAACTAATTAGGCAAAAACAGGAACTATTCGTATATCTGAAGTATGAATTTGAACGTTATAAATACTTAGGCAACCGGAAAAAGCAAGTAAAACGTCCTCCGGTTGCCTTATTTTAATTAGCAATTTCTCAATCTATTCGGCGGCACTAGCCTGCATTTCATCACCGTGTAGGGTACTTAAAAAGCTCACAATATTTCGTATCTCTTTTTTGGTCAGATAGTTCGTCATATTGGGCATACTGGAAGGAGCCGAAGTACGCTTCACAATCTGTGACTTTTCAATCACACTTTCGGGTTGATTTCCTACTTTCAGTACGACCTCAGTATCGTTTTCTTCTTGCAAGATACCACTAACGGTTTTGCCATCTTCTAGCTCCAGCGTAACCACTCCATAGCCCGGCGCAATACGTGCACTTGGGTTAATCAATGCTTCCAGAATTTGTTCTCTCGTGAGCTTATCAGCGATTCCGTTCAAGCGTGGTCCAGCATTTCCTCCGTAGTCATCGTAGGCGTGACACTTCATACACTGAGCAGTGGAGTGACGGAAAACTAGCCTTGCACCCTGCTCGGGATCTCCGCCGTATAGGCAATCCAAATATAACGCTGATTCAGCATCGGTTGAGTTAGCCTGGATTTTCTCCAATCGGGCAATCAGATCTTCGGCCTTAGTACTATCGATAGCTTCCGTCAATTCTAGATGGACCTCAGGAGGAAGGCCACCATCTTCTAATTTAGTCAGTAAATTTTCAAAGGTATTTTTGGTTTGCTCAACGGGAAGTGTTCCGAGGGTCAACATTGCCGCCTGCTTTTCTTCGGCCGTTTTCGTATCGATTACCTCCGTCAGTAATGATACCATCAAATCCTGAGAAATATCCATTTGCTTCATTAAATCCAAACCAACTACCCTCACACTCTTTTCTTTATCTGCTAGTGCGATCTCCACTGCATTACCTATTTGATCATAATCCAGCGCAACCAATGCCTTCAGTGCTTCGGCCCGTACTTCGGGATTCCCATCAGTCTTCAGTCCAGCCAGCAATTGAGGTGCTCCTTTGGAAAAGCCTAACCGTCCAATGGCTTTCGTAGCTTCTAATCGCACGACGGGTGCAGATTGAGATGTCAATCGGATAAGCGGTTGAGAAGCAGCATCTTGAATTTTCGCGGGGTCACGCTTTATTTCACCCCGATAACGACCGTCTACCCGATCCAAAACTGAAGGTTCAGCCCAGGTTCCTAAGGCAGCCACTGCTTCGGCTCTAAGCGCTTCTGGATTGCTTTGACCTAAAGCAAAATCTAATAAGTTTTGTAAAGCTTCATCGCTACCAACCCGTAGGTTTGCATTAATAGCTCGTCGCACCAAGGCTTCGTTGGTAAACCGGCTATCTTTTAAGACATCACCCAATGCTGGAAGAGCATCTTCAATGGAGTAATCATCGTTGATAGCCCGAGCGGCTTCCGTCACGATATACTCATCTTCATCATCTAAGAACTTAGCTATCCCTGGTTCTTCCATACGGCGAAGCGCGACAACGGCTCCAATTCGCACCGCCCGAGAAGGGTGACTCGACAGTGCTACGACTGGCTCAGTTTTACCAATCCGGGCTAAAGCCAGACTTGCGGCATGACGCAGGTACGCATCTTCATCGTTGTTGGCTTCCAGCAGGTCGATCAGAGGTTGAACAGCCGGTTCGTAGGCAATACGCCCTAGAGCTTCGGCGGCAAAGAAGCGGGCGCGGGAATAACCATCCTTCAACATTGGTACTAAGGCCTCGGCGGCTGATGCATAACGAGTATCGCCCAGCCACTTAGCCGCTTGGGCCCGAATTTCCGGGTCGGCATCCTTTAGCAGAGGCATCAGGCTTTCCGCGTAGGTTTCTTCCTGCCGGGCTAGCTGACTTAGCCCCCAGATGCTATGCACCCGAGCTAATTGGTGCTCGGTTTGAGCTACCATCTGCCGAAACACCTCGGCACCATCTTCACCTCGCTTCGCCAATTCAAATTGAGCTTTCTGCCGCACCCGCATGTCGAGGTTCTTCAATAGTTCGCCCAAAGCATTATCGTCTCGCTCGGTAAAATCTTCCGCTAATAAAGTTTGGGTCTGCTTACGCTCCGGCCAGTCAGTGCCACTAGGGGCATCCAGTTTCCAGATTCGGCCTTCGTTCTTAGGAATCCAGCCATCAATCCAGTCACCCATGTACATGGCTCCATCCGGGCCAAAATCCATTCCCGTAGCTAACACTCCACCCATGATTTGTTCGGTTTCGCCTAATTTGAAACTCGCGCCCTCAGGATTGAGCTTAAAAGCGTGAATACCGGAACGTGACGGATTCCCTACGAAACTAGCCACAAAGAAATAGTCTTTCCACTTTGGTCCCAGAGCTGTACCGGGATTGTAAAGAAAGCCGGTAGGGCCATTCACGTAGTTGATGATACAGGGCGTAATGTAAGCGGCTTGTCCTTCAAACCGGGGTTTGTACATCCCCTCATCCATCCATACTTTGTATTCGTTATTCTTGGGATCTTTGTACTTACCAAACTGCCAGTTAATGCGCCAACCAGTATCCGAACCGTTTACGATATATACCAACCGTTCGCTCTCACCCCGATGATCGCCATCATTATCCTGCCCGATAATATTTCCGTACTTATCAAAGGTGAATTCGTGGGTATTACGAAGACCCATGGCGAACACTTCAAAGTCACTACCGTCGGGATTGGCCCGCACCAGCACTCCACGGTTGGGGTACTTCCACTCTTTTCCGTCAGAGTCGGTTCCGTGGAAACCAATGTCGCCAATGCCCCAGTAAATACGGCCATCAGGTCCCATTTCCAGGCCGGACATTCCGTGACCACCAAAGCCAACGTGTACCCCGTAACCGTGCGAGATAGAGGTTTTTTCATCGGCAATGCCGTCGCCGTTTTCATCTATGATCCTCCACAAATCGGGAGCAACTCCGGCGTAGAGATCATCACCCTCTACCAACACCGCACCAAGTACATCATCGAATTCGCGATTGAAGTCTTCAATCACCAATTGGGCACGATCGGCCAGACCATCGCCTGAAGCATCTTCTACCCGGTATATTTTTTCTTTTTCCAAGGTAAGATCCATCCAGTCGTGAGAACCATCTTCGTTTAAATCTTCCAGCCACTCGTTTTGACTGCTATTCTCCGGCGATAGGGTTTTACGCAGAAACTCCTTACGATCATCTACGTGCTGTAATTGGATAGATTGAATCTCCCAATCTTGATGCGCCCGAATATCAAATTCTGAGTTTAATCCTCGTGCGGTGCGGGTATAATAAACCCTACCCTGATTATCGATGTCAATGGCAATAGGATCGTTTACCAGCGAATCTATCGCCCACAGACTTAGGGTAAGTCCTTCAGCCAACTCTGGACTTACCGAAGCTTCAATAGACTTAGTTAATTCCGCTACTTGCTCCGGCGGTAATTGCTTAATTCGCAGGTCTACCGGTTCCTCGCTCTTACAACCGCTGAGCACTATCAGGAATGAAAGTGCCGATATACATAAAAGTTGAAATGATTTTGGATTAAATGGTCTACTATTTTTTCTCATAGGTACAATAAATAACTTCCAACGCTGAAAATACAACTTTTTCTATTATTAACTGTTTGAGTATAATCTTCTTCAGCAGAACAAAAAAACCAATACACCTCACTCCCGAAGGGACTTATCAAGCGGCGGTTTCCTGCGTAAGCACCGGTGAAATATGGACTCTATAACGCTTGGTGAGGAAGCTACGCTGAAGGTAAACCGGAAGGTCAGCCAACCAATGTTCGTAGGTTTCCAGGCCAACCGCCTGCGCTACGTAGGCTTCGTGCACAAAGTTGATATAGCTAATCACTTCGAGTAAAGACTCGTGAAATAACTGAGTATCGATGTCAGCAACTACGAAACGCTCTATTTCCCGATTGGAAGCCGAGACGACTAACCTTTGTAGTAAGTGAAACACCGTAGTGTAGCCAGTTCGCCAGGCTAACTTCTGCCAATGTTCGCGGGTAAACCGTCGGAGTATGTCACCACTGCGCTCACTACGCAAGGCAATTTGCGGATTACTCTGCACACGGGTTCTTACCTGCTGTGATCGCTGTCGGTGCGTGGTGCGCAAAAACTGCCGTAACTGGCTCTGAGATTCCCGCTCATCTTGGGCTAATGTTAAAGCCGGTTTAGACCACCGACCGTTGGGTAACCCATAGATTGAAGGATGATGAGCCCCACCGAAAGCGTAAAATGATAAGGGCGCAGGATAGAACTTTTGCTTCACCAGCCGACCAGCTTCCGGAAGAACTCGGGCGCGGGTACGGTAACAATTCTGCTGACCAAGTCGCAATGCCAATAAACATTCCTCAACACTCTAGAAGGCATTCGGGAATGTCCAGTAGAGCGCGTGTTGCTGATAGTCAATATCGCCCAAAGCAGCGGTCTGCCGAATGGTGTATTCAGTATTCCAGCTATTCAGTAGATGTCGCTTCAGTGATTCCTTTTCATTATCAGTAAGCGTAACTTCTAACTGCTGAAAATTATTTATTTTATTCAGATTATACGCTTCCGCGGCAACGGTAATGTGTTGTTTAAGCGCATAGAAATAGTTCAGAAATACCTGGGCCGGAATTGAGCGCTGCCACTGCTCATACTCCTGTTCATCCATTTCTGTAATGGGATTTGAAACGTCTTTCATAGTCGTAAATATTCTTATAATAAGAACAATAATATACGAAAAGACGTTCTTAAAAGCTAGCCTAAATAGTGCTTAAACTCATAAATTTGCGATTTTTTATAACTATTACTAGCTTTTTATTACAGAGAGCTCAGTTCTAAAAATATACTTAAACTAAGAATTAACTCTTTCTAACCGCTCCACTTTTTTTGCTGAAAAAATTTGCCGGAGAATGTTAAAAGCAATCAAATAGGTAGGTTTTACTCCTTCTAGACCTAAGCTGCCCGAGGCGAGGGTGCTACCGGTTTCCAATGGATTATCTGAGGCGTAGTAAGCGTACCGAAGTTTAACATTAGGGTTAATACTATTCCGGATTTTGGCTGCCGCCTGAATGGCTTTTTGGTAATGAGCTCCTTCCATTTCTAACCCAATA
Source organism: uncultured Flammeovirgaceae bacterium (assembly GCA_937884755.1). Classification (GTDB taxonomy): domain Bacteria; phylum Bacteroidota; class Bacteroidia; order Cytophagales; family Cyclobacteriaceae; genus Tunicatimonas. Next base: position 15,784 of record CAKZYJ010000470.1, on the reverse strand, counting down.
GCTTGCCAGGAGGATTTCAGAAAATAGCGGAGCACATCTTTGTTCTGCAAGGATGTTCCCAGTACAGTGATCATCGGCCCCACACATACTTCCAACCCGTGACCTCGTAGTGCATCGGCATCTAGTTGGTTGTCTAAAGGATAGTTATCGGCAGTACCTTCAAACACATGGGCCGTAGGAATCATAATGTCGCCCTTGTTTCCTTCCAAAATTCCGGCTTTACCCATAATGGAGATGGACTCTATTTTGAGCGGATAGCTACCGTTCTCCTCGTCGTAGGGTTTCAATAATTCGTCCATGCACTCGTAGGCCTGCTCGCCAAAAGCATAATCCATAATTAGCAAAACGGGAGATTGCCCCTCATCCTCAGAGAGTTTGGGAATATCAGGAGCTACAGAGTCACCAGGTAACTGGGCGGTATCAACAATCTGAATGGAGATATTGGTACCCGATTGATCAACTACTTCGGTAAGGCCGTGCTGCAAGGCAAAATCATGGATTTTCTTAAAAAGTTGGGTTTTCTTTTGTTGACTAATCTCTACTGCCAGCTTCTCAATCTCTGCGTAACTCGACCTTCCCAGCGCATGGTAGCCATAGACAATGTTGACGAAACTGTGCAGATTAGCACTGATGATATGTACCGGACGGGTAATCAGTCTCTTTTCTTCCAGAATAGATTTAATATTATTCGCCCAAAGTTCGCCGTATACGTGGTGGCCTATCCGCTCACGTAGGGTGTTAGAAAATTTAATCTCACGGTCACCCTTTCCTTGGGCCTCCTCTATGGATAGTTTTCCTAGATAGTAGACTATATGGAAAAGGCTGTGACGAGTGGGGTCTACCGCAAACTGCTGGTAGGCCTGCCGGGTTTCTTCGTAAGTACGGCTGAGTACATTGGATAGGTAAGAGTAGGCTGCTTCCAAATCGCAATCTTCTTCCCGAGCCTCCTGCTCTACCAGCTCCCGAAGCCTCACCCAATCCGGGGTTTCCCTCCCTTTATGGTCCAGCGCGTTACGACGAATTTTCTCGGCTTCATTGTAAAGGAATGTCAAATGAGTCAGAATATCGTAGATATCGCTGCGGCCCCGCGTCATTTCTACGTACATCTGTAATTCATCTACCCGGTAGCAGTTCCGCCTCCGCTTGGCCGGAATAATATTTTCGAAACTGGAATGTTCGTAGCCCTCACGAGAAATGAGTTTTACATAACGGCACTCTTCAATACCCCGTGGCAGACGATCCAGTACGTACAGTAAGCCGTTTAGTTCTACCCGTTCGGGGTCCAGAATCAAGCCGTAGATTTCGGGTTGAAGAACGTGCAAAGCCTGAATAAGCGATTCTCCGGAAACCCCCAGCGGCTTATAGCTTCCCCGGATAAACAGATGCCGCATGGTGATGTATAACTTCTCAATAGCAGCACGGGATTCCTGAGCGCGAGATCGGATCATATCAGCAAAATCTTAGTTGACGCAAAGGTAATAGGTTTACCGGTATATTGCTGAAGGAGTTACCTGCGGACTAGTTTCTCTACTTACTTATGCAGTACTACCCTGCGATAGGCGCTCAAAGAGGGTAATCCTGAATCCTTCACTTCCAGAATAATATGTAAATCCAGTCCTTGAATGTCCTGCGGTACGATTAGCTGCTGTATCGGTTTATCCGTACTTTTTAGAGAAAAATTTCCCGTATAACTACTGGCCTCGGGATAATAAAACCATGAGTAGCTTAACTTATCTCCATCAGGGTCAGTAGAAGCAGAAGCATCTAACAAAACTTCCTCACCTGGTTTCACCGCCATCCGGATAATCTGATTAGTCTGATCACTATTTACCACTGGCTGCGGTTCATGATTCACTGCTTTAGCATCCTTCAGGGAGTAGTCCAGCCGGTTCATAAAGCTATTCTGCACGGCTTCTTTCCAGCGCATCAGTTGGTAAACATCTACCCCGCAGGTGTGGTAGTAGCCTTCGGGAAACTGCTCGCCCATGGGTTGAAACAAGCCCCCCCAACTCCCTTGCTCGGGCTGCTGGGGATCATTTAATCCTAAGGCAGCGCTAATCAGATACAGAAAGGAGGGGGTATCGCCTTCACCCCCGTTATCGTACAGTTCCGACATTGGCCCATGACCATTTACTTCTTCCGGCAAAGTAGGTTTTACGTTAGGCTGGCGAGGGCAACAGTACTGCCAAAAATGACCACCGTCGTGCAACAGCCAACGAGGTTGTACTCGCTCGCCATCGTAGGTAGACTGAGTAGTTCCAAAGCGGGTACAGTCCAGCGCTTTTACTTTGTCCAGATCCACTAAATAGTCGAAAGTAATATCCTGAAGGAGGATGCCGTAGATGTGTAGTTTATCCAGCAGTTGCTGAAATTTTTCCTCTCCCTGCCGCTGACGGTAACGGTAGAGCGCCTGAATAAAAGTGATCGGCCCACCCCACATTTCTACGTAAATAGGTCGGTCATCTTCCTTCTCAAAAACCTTCTGCAAATATTCACTTCCCGGTGAATCTTTAGACTCGCCATTCGGGTTCTCTCCTTCCCCAATCCAATCGGTAAAGTGGATATCGCCCCACTCACTTTCCATATGGCGGTCGCCAATAGGGCCACTGAATTTCTTTTCGTTGGTTAACCAGATAATGGGTAAGGCCCCTCGCCCGCGATGAGTAACATCCGATAGTTCTTGGTAAGTAGGGTAGTCTTCCTGATGTTGGGATAGCTGTTCGTATTCTTGTTGATAAGCATTGAGTATGCGCTGCCCCTTGTTCCAGGGCTCCGGGTCGTCGTGGTAGAAGTCAGGAAGTTGGTTGGTGATAATAATGGCTTCCGTATCAAAGAGGTGAGAATAGTACAGATAGCGAATCAGTGAGTTACCATCATCGTGGGTCATATCGGTCATAATCACCACCCGATATTTTTCCTGAGCCTGCACCGGATGCAGTGCTACCAAGCAACCAATAATACAAATTGATGCCCAGACGATGCGTCTTACCCTTGGCATAGTACGTTAAATTAGACTGTTTCTATTGGATCAACAAGATAGATATTTTTACTACCAGTAAAATTAATAGGTTTGCTTGCAGTATCAACTTCAGCAGTTAGGGTAGACGCATACTTTCTACTTAAACTATCGCCCGGGCTTTAAAAAAAGTGTAGCTAAAAACCCCGTCACTTTCCGCGGTTCTTAGCAGTCCCCGAATGCCTTCTTGTAAGTCGGACTTGGTAAGCACCCCTTCGGAAAGAATACCCTCTGACATGCCCTGAATCATCGCCGTAAATGTATTCTTAATAAACCCTTCTACTAATTTTGGCTTAGAACCGTCTACGTATATCTGTCTGGGGCTTACCGCTATATTTTTGTAGCCAGCTTCGTTCAGGAAAGGATATAACGCTCTACCGATGTTGGCATTTCCCCCTCGCTTTCGCTGCAACGCAACTTGGGCGCTAACCACCTTTTGAGCAAACGCGTTATCCGGATGAAAGAATGTTGAGCCATGATCACCTTCAATAACGGTAATCGTTCCCCCAGGCTTAATTAAATGCTTTAAAGCCTTCAGTAGCTCAACCGGTGTACTTAAGTGCTCCAAAAGAAAACAGATAAAGACATGATCAAAAAGCCCGTCTTTTTCTTTGCTCATTTTTCTGGCATCCTGCAACCGAAATTCAACGTTCTGAATCTGCTGTTCTTCAATTTTTGCCCGAGCAATCTCTAGGGAGTTCGCCGAGATATCAATGGAGACAAACTGTGATTTAGGATTTGCTTGAGCAATGATCTCGGTCTGAGCCCCCACTCCACAGCCAACTTCTAATATTCTAGATTCTTCTTCCCAGATTGAATCATAGTGTAAGTACTCGGCCACGGTACTGGCCTGATCAGCTAGCCGCTGGGCTTCTTGCTGGCTGTACCCATGCACATACCGCTTAAGCTGGCTTGCTTTGATCTCTTGTATTTTTAACTCGAGAGCTTCAAACTCAGTCATCATGTGTTTGGCTTTATCCCGCAATTCCTTACCAGCTTCAGTAAATAATAGCTGATTTCCTACCCGATGAAAAACGCTAATTCCTAGATATTCTTCCAGATTTTTTAGCTGATGACTTAGAGCAGATTGGGTTAAATTTAATTCCTTTGACGCTCGACTGAGCGATCCTAGCCGATCAATCTCAACAATTAATTTCAAATGCTTTACATCAACCATAGTACCTCGTTTTGAGCAAAGCTAGGTCTTTCAACCATTTTTCTACCGATAAAAAGCTTGGTATTTTTTACTACTTAGTATTAGAAAAATTCATGGCCGATGTAAGAGGTGGCAGCTCGGGGTAGATTATTATACATCCACTCACGCTTTCGCAGCCCCAATGTGTATGTTGAATATTCTAAAGCTTAAAGCGTCCGCCGGGTTTGCTGACTAACGCACTATCAGGATTGTAATCTGGATTTAGGGTGGGCAGTTCTGCTCCCATCTTATCAATCCAATGTAGAAGTTTGTCCTTCATTTCCGAAACTCGCTCAGGCATCTCCCCCGACAGATCGGTAGTTTCAGATATATCTTTTTCCAGGTTGTATAATACAGTTTTAGCTTCCGTAATGTAGGCACCTCCATTCTCTAAATCGATATGATCGCCAAAAAAATGAATCAGTTTATATGACCCTTCCCGAATAACCGCCGAAGGAGTGGCTCCCCACTGGGCATCATACAGCGGCATATACCAATACAGCGCATCTCTGTTGAGATTGCCCTGTTGGGTGAGCAGCGGACGCAAACTTAATCCATCTAAAGGATGATCTTCCTTTGCCTTGCCTCTCGCTAAATCTAGCAACGTGGGATAAATATCAACCACGTGTACTGGTTCATTGGAAGCAGTTCCCCTCTTGATTAGCTTGGGATATTTTACAATCAACGGAACCCGAATACCCCCTTCGTAAGCCGAGCCTTTTCCGTAGCGTAGCGGATAATTTTCAAACTGGCTATCATCTCCACCATTATCGGAAAGAAAAATGACCACAGTATTTTCTTCAATACTTAATTGCTCAATAGCGTATAGTAGTTGTCCTACCGAATTGTCTAAATGCTTTAAAGCCGCCAGATAAACCGCATTGCTGGGAAAACTCACCTTCTCAATTTGCCGCTTTTCTAATGGCCAGCCTTGTGACTTGTACTGAGCTACCAGCGAGTCGGGAGCGTATACTTTGGTGTGAATACTATGATGGGATAGGTAAACAAAGAAAGGTTGTTGATCCTCTACCGAACTCTCCATGAATTGAATAGCCTCGTCCGTCAGGAACTGTACTCCCTTATCCCCACTATTCGCATAATTCTCCGGATTTTGCCGGGGGTTTACGTAATCGAAACCATAATACGCTTTACCCTGATCGTACAGATAAAGATAATGTCCATCGTCGTTAGCAGTCAGATGCCACTTTCCCAACAGGGCGGTAGTGTATCCCTGATCCTGCAATGCTTTGCCTAGCGTATAAGTGCCTCGGGGCAGGTTCCGCCGGAACGTGGGTTCCCTCATTTTAGCGTAGGGATAGCCGTAGCCAGGAATGACGTGCCACATTTCGTTACGAGCCGTGTGCTGCCCGGTAAGTAAGGAAGCTCGGGTTGGAGTACATTGAGGAGTAACGTAGGCATCGGTAAACCTCATTCCTTCAGAAACTAAACGGGTAAGATGCGGCATGTCTTGATACTGGTTTCCGTAAGGAGTGATTGCACTCCAAGACAGGTCATCTACCAGAATCAGTAAAATGTTGGGCTTGTCAGAAGATGGATTAGAGCTAGTTTGGGATTTGGCAGTAGTTAAGATTAACCCGAAAGAAATAAAAAGAAAAATGTAGCAGCAAGAACGCATAGCCAAAGCGTAAATCAGGTCAATATTGGCGGATCAAATATCCTCCGAAAGGTAAATGCTTCGGCTGTCTCTCCCTTTTCTTGAAGAAGTGCCAAACGCTGCTTGGCTTCCTCCACAGTAGGCAAATGACCTTCGGGAATCCACCAGAGCACCATAAATGGCTTATCGTGCTTTTCAAACCATTCGTGGCGCTTACGCATAATATTAACGTGATCGGAGCGGTAAACATACTGCTTCAACGCTTCGACACTCTCCCAAACCGACATATTCACGATAATCAGCGGATTCCCAAAGGGATGAAAATCAGTAGCGTTGCCAGATTCATCTTTCAGCCGCCAGACAAAACCCGGACTATTTTCTGCCAATCGGTTAATCCGGTCAATACTCTCCACGAACTCGCTTATCTTTGGATGGTCTATGGGATGAAGAAGCTTACCAATATTCAGCTGGGCTAGGTGGGGCATAACATTTGGAATAGAGTAAACAGCGCAAGATTATTATAGCTCTTGGCAAAGGTAGCCAAACTTAGCTAATCCTGTACATACCACTTCGGATATATCTCGCTTGCTTACAACCCTCAGGATATTATCACAATCATCAAAATCAAAATTCCACTGAGTATGAGGAATAAGCGTATCTATTATTCTCTCTACACTATCAAGATCTGAATGACTGACCGATGTTTTGAAAACATATACTTTCATAGCTTCTCCTTCTCGTAAATGGGTTTTAGGATTTTACGATCTACGTAAAATGTGCCAAATGGTACTAAGCAAGCCAAAAGCACTTTCCAGGTAGTTTGGCTGAATTTCCAATTCTTCTCCACTCCTATACTTAACGTATTAAATACAAATAATAAAAACAGGATACCATGAATGGGGCCTACAACCTGAGATACTGTTGGATAATCAAAGATGCGGCGCAGGGGAACCGCTACGAATACTAATATCAGCAGAGTTGCTCCCTCTAGAATTGCTAAGAGCCGAAGTCGACCAATGTTTGAACTAAGAAGTGACATAGATTAAAATATTCGGATATAGGGACGATTAGCCCAGGGCGAAAACGGCCAGGGAATTGCTACCAGAATCACCAGTAACGCGACTGAAAACCAAACGAGCATCGTTCTAAACTTTGCCTTATCAGACTTTTCTCGTTTGGCTTTGGCCGAGCCAATGGTTAGAATAATGATTGACAACAGCATAAACCCAAAGTGATATAATCCAAAGAAAGATGGATCGGAAGAAGTCGTTGAATTATCCGAACTTGCCCAGTAGTAGCTAATGATGGGACTTTTAATGTAAAGTAAGATTCCAATAATAAGCTGGATGTGCGCTATGGTGGCGGTCCAATGACGGATTTTGTTATCAGTACTGGTGAATAAGCGATTTCTGAAATACCCGCTTCCTGCCTGAAGAATTGCTAACAAAAGAGAAACCAATACTAGCCATCTGAATAAAGAGTGTATAGTTAATAGTGCTGGATACATACGCGATAAATTCTCCAGCAAAGATCAATTCTAATCAATCAGCAGGTTAGGACAAATAGTGCGACTGTTAGGACTTTTCAATCATTTTCCGATATTCCACCGGCGTTACTCCCGCACTCTTTTTAAAGAATCGGCTAAAGTAGGAAGGATCGAGAAACCCTAATTCATTGGCTATTTCGCTAACTGTGAGGTTAGTCTGATACAGCAGATATTTAGCTTCCATGATTTTAGTATCGTCAATTAGTCTGGAAGCCGAGTAGCCAGTGATCTGCTTAGTGCATTTATTGAGGTGATTAGGACTAACATTAAGCTGAGCAGCAAAATCACGCACACTCAAATTATCTTTTACTCTCGTATGAATTGATTTCTTAAATCGCTGAACCAGGTAATGAGCTGCGTTTTTTGATTCCTTGGCATCAGCATCCGTTAAAGCTTTTATTTCTGACAACAAAGCCAGCAGGTAGGCGTGGATAATAGCGAAATCTGGTTTCTGGCTACGCGTATATTCTAGCTGTAGCCGCCGGAAGAGGGTCGTAACAAACGGAAGCCTATTTTCATCAAACCGCACTAGTGAATCAGCCCATATATTCAGAAAAGCGAAATCGGCTAAGATAGCTGGGTTGCCTGATTTGCCAATCAACGTATCGGGGTGAAAGTGGCAGGTAAAACCTTTGGTTTCACGATTAATTCGGTCTATAGAAAAGATCGCCCCCGCTTGCTGAATGATTAAGTCCCCATTTTCTACCCGATATTCTTGCGTACCTAACTTGAGATCGTAGTAACCCTCCTGAACCAGAATCAGAGTATGACACTTTTCGCGCGAAGGCGGAACCGGAACCTTTGCGTGAGAAACAATATCTTCTATTCGCAGGCAGAAAAAATCCTGATCCCCCCTCTCAAAAAACTTGCTAACATCCGAGTTCAGATTGAGAAAGTTTTCCCTAAAACTTCTAGTATCATATGTTTTAACTGAGCGATTCAAAAGTAGAAAATGTAGTTAAATCTGCGATAATAGATATGCATACGAAGCACTAGCTTTTTCGTTTTTAGTGCTATGCCTCACTCTTTCTATCTATAGGCTTATCCGAGCGGCTCTTGCCCGCACGGCTGTAATACGACCTACTGCCTTGCATTTCCCATTCCGGAAGGAATAAACCCAGATTCTATTAGGTAAAGACGCTTGATAATGTTTAGTTGGGCTAATCAGAACATGAGTTTTACCTGAAGCGATTAGATATGAACTAGATTAGGTCACGTTACCAAAATATATGATACGTACTACCTTTAAGACTGAAATCTATAGATCAATGGCAATAACGAAATGTTGGCGATGGTCAATCAGAAAGAGATTGCCTGAATAAACTATATGCCAAAATCAAGGTTATATCTGAAACCTCAATTGAAATAATTTTAAAAAATTGTTTGATTTTGGTAAAATTTATATCATTGCTTAAAGTGTAGAGGAAGCCTATGAGTAGTGATCAAAATTTTTTTAATGTTCTCGATCGCCTGAAAAAAGGGCGAGAAGACGCCTTCCGAGTAGTGTATGATCGCTATCACCAGCAAATCTATGGTTTCTCGCTAAAATTCACTCATTCGCCGGAAGATGCACTCGAGATAGTACAAAATACTTTTACTAAGCTTTGGCAGCACCGTACTCAGATTGATCCTCAACGTCCGCTAGAGCCCTACCTTTACCAGATTGCCAAAAACGAAAACTTAAAGTTTTTGCAAAAGGCAGCGCAGCACAAAACTTTGCGAGAACACTTATATCAACAAATGAATCCTCCGGCCTCAACGGTAGAGCAGGACCTGATACTTGCTGAGTATACTAGCATTGCCCAACAGGCCATTGATCTGCTTCCCCCTAAACGTAAATTAGTGTACGAGATGGCGCAGCAACAAGGAAAGACTACTCGCGAGATTGCTGCTTATATGGGCATCACCCCGCAAACAGTGCGTTTGCAGTTAGCCCAAGCTCTACGATTCATTAAACTCTATCTCAAACGGCACGCTGACCTCAGCTTAGCGCTACTGCTCGCCTTTGCCGCTCGGTTTTTTTAATTTAGGTAGGCCAAGCTCCCAATTTCTCCCCAACGAGTTCAGTAAAATATTTCAAACCATCAGAGTATTTTGCTACAAAAATTCTAATAACCTGCTATTCATTTTAAAAAGTATGGAAAAATAGAGCGGCTAATCTTCTTTTTGCTTACTGAGCGGATAGTAGAGATAAAACCTATTTATGTCTCAAAATCCGCAGCAGCTACTCCAAAAGTACTTTGCTCGCCAGTGTAGTCGGGCTGAGTTAGAAGAACTGCTCGATTATCTGCAAGCCCACCCCGAAGCAAAAGAATACGAAGAGGTTATTCAGCAAATCTGGCAGGAGCTTCGTGGCACTCAGCCACTATCTTCCCAACAGTCAGAAGCACTCTATCAGCAAATTTCTGCTCGTTTACCGCTCCGCCGGACAGTACTCACCTGGAAGATAGCCGCCAGCGTGGCGGGGATACTAATCAGCTCCGTATTGGTTTACTACTTTTGGGCAAACAGTACGGTAATCCAGACCGCCGGATTCGGCGAAACTCGCACTATCGTGCTACCCGATCAATCTACTGTGGTGCTTAACGGTAACTCTTCCGTACGCTACAACCGGCAGTGGCAGGCTGATTCCCCCCGGAAAATCTGGCTGGAGGGAGAGGCTTACTTTTCGGTACAGCATTTAGCCAACGATCAATCGTTTACGGTTTTCACCGATAACCTCACCGTGGAGGTATTGGGAACTGAGTTTAATGTACAAAGTAGGCGCGGTACTACCCAGGTAACCCTGGATGTTGGTAAAGTAAAACTTAATGCGTTGGGAGATTCACCGGGCGAAATCGCCGATGTTATTCTGCAACCCGGCGATCAGGCCATACTTACTAAAGATCTCAGTTTTTCGCTCACCAAAGTAGCTACTGCACCGGTTACCGCCTGGCGAAATAATGAGTTAGTTTTCAACGAAACACCGCTGGAGATAGTCGCTCAAACCATCGAGGATCTGTACGGCATACCGGTAATTATTCAGAGCGATAGCATCCGGCAACTCAAGCTTACTGGTACGCTACCCAACAATGATATTGACACTCTGCTGGCGCTGTTAAGCGAAATTTTCGGAATTCAGGCTCGGGACGAGGGCGGGCAAATACAACTCCGGGAGTAAACCTTATTTCTACCTATAAACAACTGCTATACCAAGTGAAACCTAACAACTCCATGATTACGCTATGAGAACATCAGTACCCTATCTAAGACGGTCAGCCAGGCTGAGCATTTTACTTTTTCTTTTATTCACAACCTTGAGTGTATTCACTCCGACCGTGTTCACGCCGATAGCCCAAGGGCAAGAGCTAGCTGCCCGTTGGACAGCTTCAGCAACTGCTTCTCCCGCTCAAGCTCAGAGTTCTTCTCAGGACCTTAAGCAGGTATTGTTCGAGGTGGAGAAAAAGCACGACATCAAAATCACCTACCAAAGCGACCTGGTAAACGACAAGAAAATAAACGTGCAACAGGCTCAGCGGGTGCTTAACGTACCTAAAGACGAGCTAGAGCGTACTTTGCGGCAGGTTGTTCAACCGATGGGTTTACAGTTTCGGCAGTTTCAGGAGAATTACTACATTCTTCAGAAGCAGTCTAAGCTACCCAAAGTAGAGCGAAAATCAGTTAAGAAAGCATCTTCTCTCGAGGAGTCCCCCCCCATTGTAGCCCGAAGTTTCACTCGCTGGGACGCAACCCGCCGTAGTGTACTAGTAGTAGTTACCGGTACGGTCACCGACTTAACCGACAATAGTACACTGCCCGGAGTCAACGTTATCCTTAAAGGTACTGCTACCGGAACGGTGACTGATCTGGATGGGAACTACCGCATTGAAGCGGCTCCCGAGGATACGCTGGCGTTTTCTTCGGTAGGCTACGAGACTGAAGAGATTAGAGTGGGAAACCAGACCGTAATTGATGTTGCTCTGGCTCCCAGCATCACTTCTCTTTCCGAAATTGTGGTCGTTGGGTACGGAACCCTGGAAGAAAAAGATCTTACTTCCGCAATTTCCACGGTAGATGCCGAAGAAATTCAGCAGACCCCTACCGCCCAAGCGATGCAAGCCCTTCAGGGACGGGTAGCCGGGGTACAGATTGTAAGCAGCGGGGCTCCGGGTGCTTCGCCTACAGTACGGGTACGGGGTATTGGTTCGTTTGAAGGCGATGCCGCTCCGCTGTACGTGGTAGACGGTATGTTCTTCGACAATATTGACTTCCTTAACCCCAACGATATTGAGACACTTTCGGTGCTGAAAGATGCCTCGGCTTCCGCTATTTACGGAGTGAGGGCGGCTAACGGAGTAGTGCTGATTGAAACCAAGTCGGGTGACTTTGAGCAAGCTCCAGAAATCGTGTACGACGGCTACTATGGCATCCAAAACCCGCAGAACGTACTGCAAATGGCTAACTCTGAGCAGTTCGTGCGCTACGTGAACGAGACCGGTTCGGATGCTGACATTGCTTTTGTGGATAATGCCATGCAGCGCTTCGGTCGTAGCCGTATCAACCCCAATGTACCCAATGTAAACATCGATTGGTACCGAGAGATTATGGAACCGGCTAGCATCCAGAACCATACGCTGAGCTTCAACGGCGGCGGAGCCAAAACCCGCTATTCCATCGGTGCCAGCTACTTTAACCAACAGGGATTGTTGAAATCAGCCCGCAATGACTTCACCCGGCTCAACTTCCGCACCAAGCTCGACTCCAAGGTAAAGGACTGGCTAACGGTAGGTGGGAACTTTAACGTAAGCACCTCCCAGCAATTTGTAGGCGATAATGCGGCTTGGTTCCGGAGCTACTTTGCCGTACCCATCCTACCGCCCTACGACCCATTGAACACGGCCAATGAGGATCAATTATCCAATGCTCAGCTCATTGGCTACCGAAACAGTCAGAGCCCACTTTACCCGCTGTTGTATAATGATGATCGCAACCAAACGGGTACGGTGAACGGAAACATCTACGGCGAAATTGACATTATACCCAACATACTTTCCTTCCGCTCATCGTACAACTACAGTCTAGAAGGACGAACCGCTAGGAACGTGAATTTTGCCTACGCCGATGGGGTACAGGATTTCCTTTCGTCTATTCGACGTAATAATCTGGCGACGTTTGATCAGGTTTGGGATAACTTCCTGACTTACGAAAATAATTTCGGTGATCATTTTCTAACCGTGGTGGGTGGCTACTCCTACCGCAGTGAGTACGCTGAGCTTCTATTCGTTGAAGGAGAAGATATTTCGCCTAACCCGAGTCGCGACCAGGAAGAGCTGTGGTACCTATCCCGGGCTTTGAACTTTAATGTTGACAACATTGGCGATGCTACGGGTACCGACGGAGATAATGAGGATATTTTCGGTAACCGCACGATTAACGGTCAACTGTTCTTTCAATCGTTCTTTGGCCGGATAGCCTATAACTACGATGACCGTTACCTGCTGTATACTACTTACCGTCGCGATGGTAACAATAAGTTCCAGCAGCAGTGGGGCGATTTCTTCACCTTCGGAGCGGGCTGGGTGCTCTCAGAAGAGAATTTCTTTAACGTTAACTTCATCGATTTCCTCAAACTACGAGGAAGTTGGGGACAACTGGGTAACGATAACATCCGCCCGGCGGTGGGAGCACCCACTTTGGAAGAAACTACTACCGCCATTGACGGTGTATTGGTTACCGGGCGTCGCTTGCGCCCTACCTTTGACCTGATTGAACGCTGGGAAACGACCGAAGAGATCAATGTTGGAATTACCTCCCGTCTGTTCAATGAGCGCCTATCGTTGGAGGCGGACTATTTCATTCGGGATACAGAGAACCTGGCGGTGGGCATCATCCCCCCGGTATTTCGGGATACCGAGCGACGCAGCCGGGGCGAAATCCGCAACGAAGGCTTAGAGCTTAGCCTAAACTGGAGCGATAACTTTCTTAATGGGTTCTCCTACAGCATTGGTGGTAACCTAGCTACGCTAAACAACGAAGTACTGAGTTTGGGTGGAGCAGAAAGTTTGAACCACGGCTCAGCAGAGTTTCGACAACGCTCCATTTTAGGGGAACCTTTTGAGGCTTTCTACGGCTACGAAGTGGTAGGTGTATTCCAAGATGAAGACCAAATCAACAGCAGTGGCTACACCCAGGAGTTTATCACCGATAACAGTTTGGAACCCGGCGATTTTTTCTTCCGCGACCAGAACGGCGATGGAGTAGTAGATGCCGATGACCGCGTGGTGCTGGGGTCTTATCTTCCTAACCTAACTTACGGCTTCAACTTTGGGCTTTCGTACAAGAATTTCAACTTGACTGCTAACTTTCAGGGACAATCCGGGCATCAAATTCTGAACCGCAAACGGGGAGAAATTATTTTTACCAACGATACCAACCTGGATGCCGAGCTGGTTAACAACTTATGGCGTGGTCCGGGTACATCCAACCGCTATCCCTCGGCAGCTGGACTACGAAAGGGCTGGAACCAGAATATGAGCGATTACTTTGTAGAAGATGGCACCTATTTCCGAATTCAGAACGTACGTTTATCGTACCTGTTCTCCCAACAAGACTGGTACGGTGAAAACTTACCCAAAACCCGACTGACCCTGACCGCCGAGCGGCCGCTAACAGTCTTCAACTACAATGGCTTCAACCCAGAAGTAGATGATGGCATTGACCGTCAAGTGTATCCCATTCCGGCTGTTTACACCATTGGATTGAACATTACTCTTTAGCAATTGACTCAAATGAATAGTATCATGAAATTTTATAAGAAAATCTATCGCTTACCAGCACTAATACTGGCTCTTTTCGTGGCCGTAGCTTGTGAAGAGCAGCTAGATCAGCCCCTACAAAATCAGGACATCGTAGATAATACCGACTACAGCCAGTCGGAAAATATGATTCTGATGCTCTACGGCTCCTACGCCGAACTGAACAATTTACAGTGGGAGACCTTTCCGATTATTTCGGTACGAGGCGATGATGTGAACGCCGCCGGTGACCAAGAGCCCCTGATTGAAACAGATGAGTTCCGGTACAATCGTGTTTTTTGGATGTACAATAATTCCTGGCTCAACTTATATTCTGATATTTTGTATTGGCACGGGGCGATGGAAGAAATTGAACGGTACCGGGAAGCCGGGGCCGATGCCGCCACTGCTGACCAGTACATTGCCGAAATTAAAGTGATGCGGGCCTTTGAGATGCTGCAACTGGCCCGATTGTGGGAGCGTATATTAATCCCCGAATCCTCCGCACCAAGTGCCCTATTTGATATTGAGCTCAGCTCATTTGAAGAGGCGATGCAGCACCTATCAGCCCAGATGGATGAAGCCATTCCCCTACTGCCCAACGTACGGCCTAACGAACGAACCGACATACCCGGCGGCATAACCCGACACACGGCATTAGCAGTAAAGGCGATGGCCCATCTGGAACTACAAGATTACCAAGCGGTGGCCGATGCTACCAGCCAGATTATCGGTGCTAATGCCTTCTCGCTCATGGAAGACTACTACCAACTGTTCAAAATACCCGGTAAGCTGAGCGACGAAAGCTTGTTGGAGTTGCAGTACTCAGATTTTGGTATGGCATCCGGAACCCGGACTCGCTACCTGTGGAACTTCTTCGGCCCCTCCGACTGGACTCCGGCGGTGGAAGGTGCCGGGGGTGGCTGGGGCTTCTACGAGCCTAGTGTGAAGTATATCAAATTTATGCTCGACCGCGGTGAGCGCGAACGATTAGAAACCACTGTCTTGTTCACGCCCGATGGGATTGCCGAAATTCAGTCAGACCCGAACTACGCCACGTTGCCCGACTGGGTTTCTAACACTACCCAATCGAGCGACACATTCAACAATCATCCTCGTTACAACTTTCTGAGTGGTAAGTTTTACTTGCCTTCCGACCAGCTTACGCCCGGTCGGTTCACCTACGGCGAGAATAATAATTTCCAGGTCATTCGCTACTCAGAAATATTGCTGATGCACGCCGAAGCCTTAGTGAACGGGGCTACCAGCTCCTCGATTACTGCCGATGAAGCGGTAAACACGGTACGGGCCAGGGTGGGAATGGCTCCATTGAGTGGAGTAACGATAGACGATGTACTGGATGAAAAATTTGCTGAGTTCAGTACCGAGTGGGGAATTCGCTTCTACGACCTGACCCGCTACAACCGAACCGACGAGCTAAACTACGCCGGCCGAAGCTATGACCCAGCCACTGACCGTTACTTGCCGTACCCGCTAGAGCAGCAAGACATTTTACCTCAAATCCGAGAAGCCGCCGAAGCTGATAGTTAAAAGTTAAAAAGTTACAGGTTACAAGTTTATTTCATTGTCTATGCCTGAAATAGGTTGACCGAATTTGCGGTATAAACCTAGCGTTAAA
>CAKZYJ010000469.1 GCA_937884755.1 uncultured Flammeovirgaceae bacterium | reverse complement strand
CTAATCTCATGTTCAAAACATAAAAAATGGCCGGAATTTCTTCCGACCATGACTGAACTGAGAACCCCCAAAGCCCCGGTTAATAATTCGCTGGTCGGGAAAATAATCGGATATATCTTGCCACATAGCAATAGATGAGCTTCCGGTAAACAGTATAGCTCCGGGCGCTACCGGAGTCTGCGCATCCTGCTGCTCAAACTTCTGTATGGTATTCTCCCAGCGCTCCAGCCCCTGCTCCTGGGCTACTACGGTAAAAGTGAGTGCTAGGGCGTATAAGAAACTACTGACTATTTTTACTCGATACATGCTTAGGAAAGTTAAGTAGAAAAGCTCGCGGAAGATAGTTGTTATACAATATCTTCGCAATACCAATCTGATCAGTCAGTGGGGGGGATGCGTTTACCATGGCTATACGTCTTAGCTACGGTAGGCTATAACTTCTCTATTTCCTCTTTTGTCAATCCTGTTATGGCCGCTATCTTGTCTACTGGATCGCCATACTTTTTCATAGCTTTTGCTATTTCAATATCTCTATCTTTTCTAGCAGTTTCGATAGCGTAATCCATTGAGTTTTTATTATCTCGGTAGACCTTTAAGCTTTCTTCGTATGCTCTCATTTCTTCTTTGTTTAATTTTGCAATTTCGGCTTCTGAAAACAGCTTTTCAAATACCTTCTCCTGTAATTTAACAGGTCTATCTTGTAAACGATGCAGATTTTTCAATACATACAGCCATTTATCAAAATGGCTAACCAACTCATCCTCTGTCTTTTTGAATTTAGGCATCTCCAGATAAATAAACGTCAGCTTATCATAAAAGACCTCAGCCGTTTCTCTATCAATTAGCTGAACCTCTCTCATAAAACGTTCATAATCGATCTGATCAGGGAAGCTGAAATTTAGGATACCAATAGTGTAGACTGCTTTTAAATAGTAGTCCCATTCTTTCCCTTTGGGTGCCTGGCTTTGAATGGGGAATGTGGAGTAAAAAATACTTCGGTCTTTGAAATACTGCTGTTTGACATTTTGTAACTCAATGATGAACTTTTCCCCTTGCTCATTTTCACAGTATAGATCAAAGATTGCTTTTCTATCGGTCTGCGTGTTACCCAAATTCTCACTATTCAAGTAAGTTAAGTCCTGGACTTGCTCTCTATCACCAAGCACTTGGTTCAGGAAGTCGATCAGAAGCTCTTTATTGAATTCCGTTCCGAACAGTTTCTTGAAGCCGAAATCGGTGAATGGGTTGATATACTTTTCTTCATTATTCATCAACCCAACTGTAAATCCTCTTCGGTTTCACCGAATATAGAGACGCCGTATTGGCCGACCGTTTCCAGAAACTCCCGCTTACTAATATCTACAAACGCTGCGGCTTGTCCCGAACTTAATATACTTTTATCGAACAGAGCAGCAGCTACTATCATCTTTGCTTCTCGCTCATCAGTTTCATCCGGTAGTTCTATGGTTAACGTTTTCATAGCTCTTCTACTTATTTCTTAAAGATACGGGTTTTACCTTTCTTCTGTTTGTTTCGTTTGGCGTTAGCTACTGTGTAGCATGGCAGTGTTCAGTACGGATAATGCCGGTGGCTCAGTCAGACAAAGGCTCTTGTTTTCGTTTAGCCAGAAATTTTGCGTATTCAAATCCTTCGTACGGTAGAATTCCATAGGTGGCGTATTCTAATGATTTTGATGCTTCGTCTCCGTAGAAGAAGTTGAATTTTACGTTATAATCCTCTGAATCAGCGTGTTCTGATAAGAACTTTTCCGTGTTACCGAAATCCTGGTTTTTCGGTAAAGAAATCTCATCTGTTGAGTTTGCCTGCACGTAAATTTCTTGTTCCAAACAATCTTGTAACGATTTGGGCGGTCCGCGATGCACCCAAAACAGGGTTCGGAAAACGTATTCTCTGACTCGCTGAACAATGATTTCTTCCGTTACACTTTCTCTTGTCCAGAAAATAGGAGTGCAAAAATTCCGCTTTACTAAGGATGCTATTTCAAACTTGCTTTTATAATCGGTGGAGTAGTATTCAGACCATGAGCCTTCCACATCGTCAGCCAGATTTAAGGCTACCCTGATGGTGCGATGGGGGTGCTTTTCGAGGGTACTGTTAATGCGGGCCAGCTCCTGGGCAGCGATACCTTCGGCGTTTAACTGAATCAATCGTTTTAGTTTCTCAGTAGCCAGTTCTTTTCCCATCGGGTTGAACGAGGCGATGGGTAATACCATTTCATTTTTCGTATCACCTTGCAGTAGATAGAGGTACTTATTGAATCGCTCCCTGGTTCTTGGCAAATCATACAGGCGCTCTATGGTGCTTAGCACACTGATTAACTCAAATTTCATCTTACACTACGCAGTGGATGTTTCTACTAATTGGTATTTCGTACTACTTCGTGTAAAGTTTCAACTTCTTCCGCATCTTCCCAAACCATAGCCACTTTCCCCCGGGTGCGCATGGCTTCAATGTAGCCGATGGCTTCGGGAATCTGCTGGTGGGGGTAGATCTTTTCCAGGTGCGCTTTCACCTTTTGGCTTTGTATCAAGTCCGCCAATGTCTCCAGATCCTGCGTATTGGCTTGGGCGGTGAACTGGGCTAACGGAAATTTACTAAACAGGGTGCTAATGAGTAAGCGCACCATATGCTTCATGGTGGTGAAGCCGATTACTACGCCTCGTTGGCCCATACGTTTAAAATCATCTAGAAAAAGATTGCCGTGGGTATCCAGCACCAGATCGTACTTATGGTTGTGCTGATGGATATTCTCTTCGTCGTAGGCAATCACCGCATCCGCTCCCAGGCTTTTCACAAAGTCTCGGTTGCGGCTGGAGCATACTCCGGTTACCTGGGCCCCGTAGGCTTTAGCGATTTGTACCGCAAAATGCCCGACTCCGCCCGAAGCACCATTAATCAGCACCGACTCACCTTCTTTGAGTTTTCCGTGGGTGATAAGGGCCTGCAAAGCGGTAAGCCCCGCGATGGGTACCGCGGCCATTGTAGCGAATTCAGCGCTTTCGGGCATTGTACCACAAACCTTAGCGGAAACGCAGATGTATTCGGCAAAGGCTCCGCCCTTGAGGGATTCTCCGAATACGTTGTCACCTACCTTGAAATCTGTCACACCATGGCCCTCTTCTTCTACCGTTCCGGAAAAGTCAGCTCCCAGATTTGGGTCTTTAGGCTTGAACAAGCCAAAACTGAAGCGGGCAAAGAACGGCGCGCCGCGCAGGATGTGCCAGTCGGCCGGATTGGCGGAGTTGGCTTTTACGCGCACAAGCAGGTGATGGTCTTTTACGGCGGGCTTGGCCACTTCTTCTAACTGAAGTACCTCGGGCCCTCCGTAACGGTGTTTGGTGATGGCTTTCATATAACTTACAGGTTGGTGCATTTTTTTACGAGACAACTCAACCCTCAATAAGTTACACTAAGCGATCACTTTTTTAGAACGACTAATGGTGAGTGTATACGTTGTGGCTACGGATTTTTGCCATATTATTCTATAACTTTTCTATTTGCTCTTTGGTTAAGCCTGTTGTTTTCTCAATCAGATCTATTGAAACACCGTTCTTTTTCAACTCTCTCGCAATTTCTACTTCTCGCTTCGATGCGCCTTCTACCATTCCTTCTTTTTTGGCCGTTTCAATTGCGTAATCCATCGTATTCTTATTATCTCGGTAGACTTTCAGGCTTTCTTCGTATGCACTCATTTCTTCTTTGTTTAATTTGGCAATTTCGGCTTCTGAAAACAGCTTTTCAAATACCTTCTCCTGTAATTTAACGGGTCTGTTCTGTAAACGATGCAGATTCTTCAATACATACAGCCATTTATCAAACTGGCTAAGTAACTCATCTTCCGATTTCTTGAATTTAGGCATTTCCAGATAAATAAACGTCAGCTTATCGTAAAAGACTTCCACCGTTTCTTTATCAATCAACTGAACCTCCCTCATAAAACGCTCCTGCTCACTCTTATCTGGAAAGCTAAAATTCAATATGCCAATCGTATACACTGCTTTTAAATAGTAGTCCCAGTCCGTACCTTTTGGTGCTTGGCTCTGAATGGGGAATGTAGAGTAAAAGATACTTCTATCTTTGAAGTACTGCTGCTTTACATTCTGTAGCTCTATGATGAACTTCTCCCCTTGCTCATTCTCACAATAAAGATCGAAGATGGCTTTCCGGTCCGATTCAGTATTACCTAGATGCTCAGTATTCAAATACGTCAAATCCTGTATTCGTTCTCTATCACCAAGTACCTGATTCAAAAAGTCAATCAGTAACTCTTTGTTGAATTCTGTCCCAAATAGCTTTTTGAAGCCGAAGTCGGTAAATGGATTTATGTACCTTTCTTTACTACTCATTGATCTAACTTCAAATCTTTTCTGTTTCCAGAAACTCTCACTTACTGATGCTTAAAAATAATGCTGCCTGACCCAAACTTAATATACCCACAGCGAAAAATGCAGTGACAACTATCCTCTTCGCTTCTTGCTCATTAGTTTCACCGGGTAGTTCTATAGTTAACGTTTTCATATCCTTTCTGCTTATTTTCTCTTAAAGATACGGGTTCCAGCTTTCTTCTGTTTGTTTCAACTGCTGGCTATACTTCTATTTTAAACCTAACGCATATATTCTGGATTCTTCACCCCAGGGATGATAACCCTGGCCGACGTAGTTGAATCCATATTTTTCGTAATATCCAATGTGCTCCATGCTTAAGTATAGATTCTCAAACCCGGCTGCGAGGGCATCCGATTTTGCTTTTTCCAGTAGCAACGAACCATAAGCGTTACCTCTATGCTTTTCGTCAATAAATACCGCACACACCCAGGGGTATAGGTCCATTCTACTGATAAAATCATTGGTGACTAGTCCGGCACAGCCGATTATTTCGTCATCCTTTTCCATCAAGTACCATTGTGGTAACGGGTTCTTTGATTCTATAGCGTGGGTTATGCAGTCTTCGTAAATTATGGGCCAAACACTATCCCAAACCTTTTGAAAGTACTTGATGGCAGTAGCTGCGATTTCAGGAGTATCCCTAACCGATAAGATTTTCATCTATTTTATTATTCAAATGATACACAACGACCTGTACGGCCATAGGCCGGGTTAAGAATATTGTCTTTCGTATATCAATATCATGACCTGGGACAATTAATGTGCTGGTTCACATTTACTAGGCTTGGTGTTCTGCTTTGTTGGCTGTAGTGTTTTTGTTCTTAACGTGAGTAAATCTGTTTCATACTCGACTCCATCCGTAGATCTATCAATAATAGCTTTTGCTCGACATCTTTTGTCATCAGGATTTTCAACTGTTGATATTTCTTCAAGTTCATCTATTTCTTTTATGATTCTTTGGCACATTTTACCCATGTAAAATGTGCCTTTAATATGATCACATTCGCTGTATTCTCCATTACATATTGAACACTCGCTATTTTTTATTATTGTTCCAGCACTGGAAAACATCATTTTGGGAAATAAAAGCTTTTCGTACCCTTTCAATCTACTTGCATATCCCAATAAATATTCACCCCCCAAAGGGTGGTTCTTAATTACATTTTGGATCAAATTTTGGGATTCGACTAAGCAGTCCCAAGCTTCATCCATTTTGTCTTCTTTTAAGTTTATCAGCATCAACAGCTCTTTCTCAATAGCTTTTACACTAAATTGTAAACATAATATAAGATTTGCGTCTTTTTCATTACCTCTTTTTATAGACTCGCTTTTGACTTTTTCCAGTTCGTTCAGATAGTTTCTCAATGCTTTAACTTCTTCCTTTTGTATTTCAACACCTCGAGTAAAAATTGCCTTGTTTTGAGACTCATTAACAACTTTATTAAAGTCACTAAGTGTACCTGTTAAATTTGGAAAAAGATTCATTTCTTATTTAATGATTTAATAATTTTATCTAATTGCTTTATCCCTTCAGGATCACCTTCATATTTAATCCTCTTATATTCTTTCTCTTTGGTTGTTTCAACAACAATATCAAATTTAACTTTCTTGTCATCTAAACTTCCTTTAAAGAAATCCCCTACATAATTAGACAAAACATTTAAACCAATAGAGATCAAATGATTATTTTCTGATAATAGCGAGAAGCTAATAAATAGCGTAGGGCCAATCCAATCAGCGTACTTCCTTACCCTAAATTTTGGAGTACCCAACTCAAGATTTGTTAATTGAATATTATTCTGCTTAAAAATTTTCCTAAGTTCGACTACAGATTCTGCATAGATGAACTCATCAATATTATTTGCATTTGAGAAATTCTCAGGAAGAAATGAAAATGTATCAGGAACAGTACAGTTTAGACTTTCACACTTAAGAGCAATGTCATTATAGTCATCTATCTTATATTTCATTCAATATTATTAAGTTTAGCATTACAGCCAACAACTGGACAAACGCACCGGTGCGTTTATTTGCCGTATGTAAATTGGTTGTATTTGATTGACAATAGGTGATGTTTGATAGTAGATATTCTGCTAATTACTTATCTTAAAGCTATTTCGCCTTGTTATTCAAGGCTATTATTTTATTGGCAGCTCAATATACTATATGGCGATAGGAATGTGAAAAATATCCGTAGAATTAAACGTATAATAAGTTTTGGGGCGGCCATCTTCTAACCAATTAAGTCTTTGAACTAAACACGAAGATAATCAAACTAGCCGTCACTGCGAGGAAGCATGACGAAGCAGTCTCCTCCATTGAAGCATTATAGTTACTAATTAGGAGATCGCTTCACATTCGTTCGCGATGAGGTATCTCATCAAATTTTGCTATGTTTTTAATAAAGATCCGACTATACTGCTTTCATTCTCTCCTAGAGATAAGGTTCAGTGAGGATTCTCGAGGAAGCATGAGCAAAAACCAACAGATTTTGCGTTATATCAAAACTGATAGGCTCAGATTCCAACGGTATTTGGGCATTTCAAAACTAAAATACTTATCTCCCGGCGGTATTTGGGGTATCTCGACACTGAAATGGCCATCTCCCGACGGAATTTAGGGGTGTCGAACTCGAAATGGTCATCTCCCGTCGGGAGATGAGTGTACCGCCTTTTTTCTTACGTGCTGCTACCGGAGCCAACCGGTCGGTTTTTCCTCGCCTAGGCCATCTACTGGTCAAATTGGATGGATAGTTTTTGATAGCTTACCTACGTACTAATCTGATTTACCTGGGTTATTTTTTCCTAAGCCAAGCGCGTATTTTCGCCCTTCCACTATTCTTACTAATTGCACCATGAAGCAAAACAGTTTTATTAAGCAGGTATACGTAGCGTTAACCAACGCCCTCAACTCTCCCGAAATACTAGCCCTTCTTCAGGCGTTTGGCTACGACGAAAAGAAGCTGCAAGCCGGACTGAAGCAGTACGATAACCTGGAGCAGTTGAAGCAACAGCAGTACTTAGCCGATCTGGAAGCTAAAACGGCATCGCAAACGCTACAAACTGCTCGCCAGCAGCTAATTACCGTCTTTCAGATGCATCTGGATACGGCCCGACTGGCCTACAAGCGGGAGGCCGATTATACCGATACGCTCTCGCTGGTGCAGTCTCGCAGCAAAACCGTTCCCGATTTGCTGGCGCAGGTAAAGAAGTTCTACGCTAATATTCCGGTGGCCCTGATGGAAAAGTACCACGTACCCCAGAAGGAACTCAACGAAACCAATAAGCTGATTCAGCAGGTGATGGAGCTGGAGGCGCTGCAACGCCGAACCCAGGCGCAAGTGCAAGATCTCACCCAGATGCGTAAGGCGGCTATGGCCGAGCTAAAAGACTGGATGAAGACCTTCTACACCGTGGCCAAACTGGCCCTGCGCGAGCATCCGCAACAACTGGAGGCGCTGGATATTATCGTGCCTTCCTAGTGCTGGGGGTTAGCCAGAGCCGGTTCTGGTACCCAAGGTGGTTGTAAGACAGGATTGGCGCAAAAAGGCTTCTTTGGCTCAGTGGTGTGCCTGCTGGCAACATAGGAGCCGTTTTCATCCTATTGCGCCCACAATTTTCGAGCCCTGGTCACCCTTAACTCTAGTCAACTGAGCGTACTTTGCCGGTTAGGCCAGTAGCCGACCAGTTTTTTATCGGGTTTTCCGTTTCGCTTGTAACCTTATGTCCCCGGCCTAGCCAGGGCTACAGGTAGTTTATCTTTTATGTTCCGGACTGTCAAATCCGGTTTGACATCCGGCTTGCCACTCATCGGGTTGGTTTCCGTAGGCAGGAACTCCGCCATTGTCCTTCAGCATTCGGGCCAGATGCAGGCAGTTCCATACTAAGAAAGTGGTATTCCTGTTGGTAAAATCATTTTCGGGCCCGCCCGACCCGGCATCCATGTACGATGGACCGGGACCGGCCTCACCCATCCAGCCGGCGTCTGCCTGGGGGGGCACTGTGTAACCAATGTGAGAAAGAGAAAACAGTATGTTCATGGCACAATGCTTTACACCATCTTCATTTCCCGTAATCAAAGTGGCGCCCACCTTGCCGTAGTCTCGGTATTGTCCTTTCGCATTGAACTGATGGGTGTAGCCGTACATTCTCTCGAGCGTTCGGTTACAGACCGAGGATTTTTCCCCCAGCCATACCGATGTGCAGAGAATTAGAATATCACAGGCATCTACCTCTTTTTGAATAATCGGCCAATCATCTTTTTCCCATTCGGGGGTCTCAGACATATCGAGTCCTAAACCGGCCGCCAGATCATAATCTACGGGTCTGATGATTTTTGTCGAGGCTCCTACCGACTCAAAGACCCTCTGGGCTACTTTAATCAAACCTTCGGTGTGCGATAGAACCGGGGTTCGGTTTAATGTACAATTCAGAAATAGTACGCTTAAATCATCGTACTTGGCCGGTGGGTTCTCACACTGCTTTTCGGTCATCTTTTTAAATTGCTCGCTCATTTCTAATATTAATTAGTCGCCTACTCTAAATTGGTTTTCGGCTTTCCCCAGAGTGCTGATTACTGTCAACGTACCGCTAGTGAGGGTGTGTTTTCAGCTTAAATAATACTTAAAGTAGCAAAACTGCCTAACCCTCACAAAGGTATTCCAGGAGAAGAGCGCTCCTAAAGTGAAAGTCTGGAACGAGAAGCCTGGTGGCGAACGGAAATAGCTCAGCAGGAGCGGTGAATCGGACAAGTTTATCCCGCGCAGTAGGAAGCACGGCACAGATACTCAGGTGGATAATACACAGCTATGCCCGGTATTTCTAAAGTAGCTCGTTTTAATAAAAATGGCTGGCTACTTATCCCATCGGCTATTAAAGCCGGAAGTTATACCTTACTTTCAGTAGCACCTGTTGGCTAATGGGCTCCCAGCGTTCCATTCCGTCGTAGGTATTGTGGTTAAATACCAGAAAGATGTCGCCCTGCGGGTGGTAGATCCAATGGATACGGGCGTTCACGCCCAGGCTGCGGGTATCGGTATCGTACTGAATAAAGCTGTTAAGCTGTAAGTCGGGCGAGGCATTAAACCGTACCCGGAAACCCATCAGCGTCTGATCAAAGTTGCCGTAGGGCAGCCGTCCAATATTGTGGGTACCGATAAACTCAAAATTCAGGATACTGGAAGGGTTTAAGTTCAGGGTGGCCTCCAGTTCGTCGAGCCGGCCGCCGTAAAAGCTGCCAAACCACCAGGTAAGCTGCCCGTTAAGCTTGCGCTTAGCCGCCAGTTCGGCTTCCAGGCGGTAGCGGGTAAAATGATACTCCCCCTCCGGAATCACCACCCCCTCGGCAATCTGGAAGGGTTCTACCAGCCGTTCGCCCCGGGGCATGTAGTTGGCCTCCACCCGGTCGCCGCTTTCCAGCCGCCAGTTAAGGGGGGCGGTAAATATGCGGTACGATTCCCAGGTACCCTTCAGGTCGGTGATGTAAAACAGAAACAACTGATTACGCATCTGCCGCAGCCACTTCCAGGAGGGGCGGGGGGCGTAGGTCATGCCGGCCCGCCAACTGTTAATACCCCGGCGAGGCACAAACCCCAGCGAGGGATCAAAGGCATCGCCAATGCGCAGGTAGGTTAGCGCTACATCCCAAATGTCGTTGGGGTAATCAACCTTTAGTGAAAAAGCCGTCTGGTCGCCCGACAGATCGGGGCGGTCGGCGTATATGCCCGATACGCCTACCAGAAAATTCTTGTTTCCGTTGAAACGGGTGGTCTGAAAAGTGTAATCTACTCCCGCCGTGTAGCTGCTGCCTCGGCTCTCGGGGTCGCCGAAGGTTCCGATAAATCCTACGGACGATTCTCTCATCACATTTCGCCGCATCCGAACTACGCCCATGGTAGAGGCCGGTAGGTCCGTATCGTTAACGGTCACGCTACGGGTTCGCATAGCTAGCCCTCCGAAGGCGGTTTTCCCCAGGCGTCCGTTCAATTTTCCACCGGCTAGAATCGGCACCTCATTGCCCTGGTACAGCCCAATACGACGGCTGAAGAACGGGATAATATTACCACCCAGCCCGAAGCCAAACTCAAAGATATCGGCCCCCTCCAGAAAGAAGGCTCGCTTTTCAGGGAAGAAGAGCGGAAAGCGGGTTAGGTTGGTCTGGCGGGTGTCTACTTCGGTTTCGGCAAAGTCGGTATTAAGAGTGGCGGTAGCTACCACGTTGGAGCCAATGCGCTGGCTGATGTCCAGGCTCGGATCAAAAGCAAATTGGTAGTCAGCTTCTCCCTGCCGGGTCACATCCTCAATAAGCGAGGGGCGCACGTTTAAACCCACTCCGTAGTTAAATTCCGGCAGGTTGGTCAGCAACCCCGCCCGGCTGGTCTGGATAAACCACTGGTCGCGACGAATATTCGCCCAGCGAATGGTCTCCTGGTTACGCTGAATGCGCCGCTCAACGTTAAAGCCCCCCTCCCGCAGGTTCTTGTTAAAGGAAAAACTCTGAATAGGTATACGTATCTCTACGGTCCAGCCAGAAGCAGTGATCTGGGTTCGGGCTTCCCATATGGCATCCCAATCGCTATTCTCCGATTCGCCCCGGTTAGAAACCAGCGCGTCGTAGCGGGCCCCGCTGGCATTCACGGCGAAAATTAGTCCCGATTGTCCGTCGAGAAAGGGGTCAATTACTATCCGGACATGGTCTTCGTTTTCCAGATCAGAATCTCGCAGCTTGGAGAAGTTTACAATCTGCTCGGGCGAATCGTCGAAGCATTCAATACCAATCAGCAGAAAGCGGGGGTGCGTTAGAACCCGCACGGTAGTTCGTCCCGAGGGTACGCCACCCTCTACCGGCACAGTAGTGCGAAGCTGATCAACCACCGGAGCCTGAGCCCAATCGGGTTCGTTCAGTAATCCGTCTAACTCAATGGCACCACTTACCGGAAAAGCCGCCATGCTAGGCCGTACCTCGGACTGGGAAATTGCGGGGAGGCAATGTATCAGCAAGATTAGTAGTAAGTAGTAGAAGCGGGGGCTATTCACCAGCCTTCAGTTAGGGGAAATTCGATAGTACAACCTTAATGCAGCCTGAAATATAGCTAAATGTTTCGCGGTCTGGGCGATAAATCTGTTCATTGCTGGGAAAACTTTTCTTGGCTAATGGAGAATTAGTATTTCCTGGGCAGCTTGTTTGACATTCTCTTCCGCGTAGTAGACCGGGAAGTAAGTATCGGCCGCCCAGGGTTCGGCCAGGTTGCGGTAGTATGGACTATCCGGGTCACCCGACTGCCCCGGAGCATTAGCGCCCAGCGAGTGTTCCCAGTTACCGGTATCGGTAATAATGCGGAAGGATGCGCCCGTCGACTGATTTAGGTTATTGCCGGTGCTGCTTACCGTATAGCCATTTCCACCCCGCGGCAGTGGGCCTACTTCTAACGTAGTGCGAGTAGTGGCATCTACCGCCGGGCTGAGCGGGTGCTGAAAGACAATATGCTTGTTATCCGCCTGCCCGTACTGCCACCGGGCCATATTCTTTCCCAATCGGTTGCTTAAATCGGCTAGGGCACTCTCCAAAGCCGAGACTAGTAGTTCGTCCCGGGCGGCTACCGGGTTCTCGCCCCAGTCGGGAGGGGGCACTACCAGCCAGTTGACTACGTTGACTATCGGCAGACTACGGATGTAGGGCTGCACGGCTTTCGGTATAGTTTTCTCGTACAAGTGAGTGTGCAGTTGTTCTTCCCAGGCTACATAAATAGCTGCCGCTACCGAATTAGCTTCCAACCGATAATCCCAGTCAAGTAGTTGCTGCCAGGCGTTTTCCAACCGGGTATCATCCAAGGAAATATGCTTCAGCAAGGGTACTAGGTTGCGAGCGGGCAAAGAGAGATAATCGGTTTGTAATTGGGCCATATCCATCAGTGAATGCTGCTTACCGGTACCAAGTACTTCCAAAATCCGGTCGGTACGGAAAGGCGGTGCCCACTCGTAGCCAATCGCTTCGCGGTAGGGAAAATCTTCAGCCGTCAGGTTGGCGTTCGCCGTCACAATAATGCCATCGGGAGGATTGTACAGGTGAGGTTTGGCCTTGATGGGTAAGTAGCCATCCCATTCGTAGCGGCCATCGCCGGGTACTGGCACCAGCCCACTCCAATTACGCCGGATGGGAGCAATACCCACCGCCTGCCAGCCGATATTTCCCGCCCGGTCAGCCCACACCATATTCTCCCCCGGAATATGGCTGTAGCTGCAAGCCTCCCGAAACTCTTCCCAGGTTTTAGCCTGATCCATCCGCAAACTCGCCAGGTAGGGCGAGCCACCAATCTCTAACCAGGCGCAGCACACCGCGTAAGCCTTATGGTTTACAGTTTCTTCGTACACCACCGGCCCGTGTCGGGTGTACTTCATATCGGCTACGTGCGGTGACCGTCCCTTCACCGGAATGGTATCTCGGATGACGTACATGGTTTCCCAACGGTTCTGGTAGCGGTACTCTTTGAGATTATCCGGATGGGTATCGTAGACGTACAGGTCTTCGCCGTCGGTAGAGAAAACGGTGAGTCCCCAGGCCCCGTGTTCGTTGTGGCCAATAGAGATGCCGGGAATCTCCGGCTCGCCCCCGCCAATCACATTCCAGCCGGGAGCTACCAGATGCGCCCAGTACCGCAGCGAAGGAACGGCTTGCCGACGGTGGGGGTCGTTCGCCATCATGGGGAATCCGCTTTGGGTATGCTCTCCGCTCACCACCCAGTTGTTGCTGCCAATGTTAGCCTGCTCCCGCTCTTCGGCGGCTTGATTCTGCTGCGCCAGCCGAGCGTATCTTGCGAAGGTACTGGCATCCGCCCGTCGATTATCGATCACAATATCCTCTGGCTGAAATTTCACGGATTGTCGGTAAGCATTGTATAGCTCCAGAATATCGGCCATTAGCTGTTCAGGATTAAGGGCAGAATCTAATGCTATTTCGGGCTCGCCGGGGTGAAAGTTCATCCACTGATTTACTTTTTCCGGTCCGGCCAGAGCCACGGCTCGTCCGTAGTTCAGCTCCCTGCTGATATTCCCTAAAAGACCCTGGTGGCGGGAGATGACCACTTCTGGTGTCCAGTAGCCCGGCTTGGTGCCCAGCAACTCAAACTCCAGGGGTAGCAGTTCGACATTTTTCTCGGTTTCCCTGATGTAAGCATTTACCCCAGCCACAAAAGCGGTAATAATGTCTGCCCCCTGCGGGTGGTAATGCTGCATCTCCCTACGAATATCACCCCGAAACTGAAACAGTCGGGTGCCGATGTCTCGCTTTAGTTCGCGTTCGCCCAGCAGTTCGGCTACGGTACCGGTAGCCTGCCGCCGCCATACTTCTAACTGAAATAGCCGATCTCGAGCGGCACAAAATCCTTGCGCGAAAAACAGGTCGTGCTCGTTCTGGGCGTAGATATGGTTAATTCCCCAGGGATCGCGGTACACCTGCACGGAGTCTTGCAGTCCATCAATGTTTAGCGTTTCACGCTCCTGCCCCCACAGCAGTAAGGGTAAGAAGAATAGGATGAGTAGTAAAAGGCGCATCGGAAGTGATTGAAGTGTATTCTGGATTAGTGACATCAATTGCAGAATATAAGTGTCAGACTTTCTGATCCTCGCCCTCAAGCCGGGTGGCTCTTACTTTTTCCATTGATGAAAAATAAGCAAAAAATCTAGGAACATTTGAAACTCGCTACGCTCAGACAGCAAATCTTCCCCTAAATAGCGAAAAGGGCTTTGTATAGAATCCAAAGTTTACTTTAATGAATACCGTTACACCAACGATGATTTACCAGATAGTCGGGGCCGCTCTGGCCGATGGGGGAGCCATCGGGAGGGCTAAGTGGATCGGGTAGCGACATATCTTCGGGATTATTCTCAAACTGGGTGATCTGCCGTAATAGAAACGCCTGGTGGGCCTGTTCCGCCACATCCGACAAATCCGTCTGACCATTGAGCAACTGCTTTACATCATTTACTCGCAGGGTGGCCATCGCCCGGGCTTGCCCGGAAGCTTTTTCGTTACTGGCGAGCTGAATCAGGTGGTTGAGTACCAGCCGCTCTACCAGCCGTTGCAGTTCGCCTTCGTAGCCTTGTGGGCGGTAGGAGGCATCAAAGCTCTTCTGTATAATCTCGTTGGTAAGATCGGCAAAGCTAGGAACGCCGCTCTCGCGGGAGGCGTAGTCAATCATACGGGTAGCTCGCTCATGGTTCATCAGCAAGCCCAGCGTAAAATCCGCCGCCGATTCGGCCGCGGCAATCGGATCAAAAGTAAGACCGGTACGCGACTTGAATATTTCCCGTTCGTTCTCGTAAAATCCTAGCGGGTAGGGTGGTAGCTGGTTCAGTACGTCTTCGGGAATGGCTAAAGCATTAGGAGTGAGGGTGGCGAGCAGGGCGTCAATGGCTTCCCGCTGCTTACGGCCATCTACAACTTGCATGGGCTGTTGTCCATCGCCCCGCACCGCGTAAGTATAATTCAGTCCTCCGACAATCTTGGATGCGGCCTCCACCTGATAGCGGTGAAACAGGTACATGGGCACTAACACTTCTTCCAGCGTAGCGACCGGTTGGCCGAAAGGAATTTTCTTCTCCGAGAGATTCTCCAGCGCAATCTTGCGGACTCCCATCACGTGCTTTAGTTCATCTACCGCGTCGGCACCATTATCCCAGAGGTGGGCTTCGGGGTGCGCGCCACTAACGGCTCGGGCATCACGATCGGAGATAAACAGCAAACCATCCTCGATAGACTCTTGCAGTAACTCGTCTAGTGCTTCTTTCTCATTGGTGCCTTCGGGAAAATCCTGGTAACCGTAGGTAATCGCCAGCTTATCCCACTCGCCAATACCGTCGTCGTAGGCATCCGATAAATCCAGTTTTCCGCTCCGGATGTCAACCTTGGGGTGGGGGTAATCCATTACCGAGGCCCGGTTGTTCACCGACGAAGAGTAATTATGCACTAGCCCCAACGTATGCCCTACCTCGTGGGCGGCCAATTGCCGTAAACGCTGCAAGGCCATCTCCATCATTGCATCCGACACCGGCTCGCCTTTTTCGTACTCAGCTACTAAGCCGGAAGCGATCAGGAAATCCTGCCGTATTCGTAGTGAGCCCAGCGTTACTTTTCCCTTGATGATCTCGCCGGTGCGTGGATCGTAGATGCTGCCGCCGTAGGACCAGCCCCGGGTAGAACGGTGCACCCACTGTACCAGGTTGTAGCGAATGTCCATGGGGTCGGCATCTTCGGGAAGTAACTCTACCTGAAAGGCATTGCGGTAACCGGCCGCTTCGTAGGCCTGATTCCACCAGCGCATCCCGTCTATTAGGGCCGAGCGAATGGGCTCGGGCGCTCCGGGGTCCATGTAGTACACGATGGGTTCTACTGCTTCACTCATCTCAGCAGTAGGATCTTGCTTCTTTAGGCGGTGGCGGCGAATGAGTCGCTGGGTGATGGGCTGGTCTACCGGAGTGGCGTAGTCCATGTACTGCACCGATATATAGCCCGAACGAGGATCAAAAGCCCGAGGCTCGTAACCGTCGTCGGGAAGTTCTACGAAGGAATGGTGCTGTCGAACAGTAACTGCTTTATTGTCAGGTGATACCGCCCGTAGGTAGCTGCCTGCGTCTTTCGCGGTAAAGGTAAGCGTGGTTTCAATCTCGGTATTCTTTGGGAAATTTTTGGTGCGGGGCAAATATACTGCCGAGCGAGTTTTATCTACACTAAAGGAGCCTTGCCTAGTACGCTTAATCATATCGCTAATACCGTAAACATCACTCAGAACAAACTCAGTTAAGTCAATTAGTACTCGTTCATCTTCTTCGGCCGTAACGGTGAATCCATAGATTACCGATTCGGCGAAGGATTCGGATACGGCCCGTTGTTCATTTTCATCGTCGGATACGGCCCGGTAGTACTGGTTAGGCTCTACCAGCAGTACTTTGTTACCAATGCGCCGAAACTCCACTACTTGCGGGCGGCCCAACCGGCCCCGGTCTAGCCCTATGTCGTTAGATCCCGCGCCGGAAGCTAAGGTGGTATAATAGAGAAACTCAGTATCCAGTTTGTCCACCTCCAGATAAATCTTGCCTTCGTCAGCATCCCAGTAAAGCGGGAAGTAACCATCGAGCTTTTCCATTTTTTCGGTTTTATCCGAAATAGAATCCTGAGCAAGTAAGATGTGGGTAGCCGTGAGTAACGTCAGGCTAAGGAATAAACATTTATTCATGGTGCGATAGGTAGATTGTGATGAAAATTTTATAAATTTTTAACAAATGCGTTTCAACCTTCTGGTTAGTTTTGGGGTCTAAGATAGAGAAAGAAAAGTAAACTTTTGGGAAGGGACTACGCAAACAACTATGAATAAATTTTACTTAACCGGAATAATAGCCATTTTTCTTCTGCCTTTAGGGGCTAATGCTACGCATATGTACGGTGCTCAGATCACCGCTACAGCTGAATCTTGCCAAGCCAATACTTACAGCATTACAATTACGGGCTATGGCGATACGGGCTTCGAAGTAGATTTTGTTGGCGGTGTTCTGGATTTAGGCTTCGGTGATCCAATTCAACTACATACTGAAACCGATTTTTCTAGTCAGATAGTCAATGTTGATAATTGCTCTCTCAGAATCAGTAAGCTAGAGTTGAATAACGTTATTTTTCCTGGCCCAGGTACGTATACCATAAACTTTCGGGAGTTTAATCGTAATGCCGATGTCGTGAATATTCGCAACTCGGTAGACACTCCGCTATACATAGAATCCAGCTTGCTTATTGATCCGTTACTGTGTAACAATACTCCTCAGCTTTCGGATAGTATTAATTTTTTGGCGTTTACGGGTTCTGCCTTCCAGCAACAGTTAGGAATTTTCGATCCTGATGGCGATAGCTTGTCCCTAGAACTAGTTATTCCTCAGGAGAATATAGATGCCCCGGTAGCCTACCTGGGAACTCCGCTGGAAATCGATATGACCTACGCCGATAATCCCACCAATGCGGAAGGTACCGGCGATCCCACCTTCACATTGGATACCAGTGCGTTGGTATGGAATGCTCCTAACTTACCGGGCGAGTTCGCAGTAGCCCTTCGGATTAATGAATGGCGAGAAGTCAACGGTGAATGGATATCGCTAGGCTTCGTTACCCGCGATTTTACTATTCAGGTCTTGGATACGGTGAACAATATTTCATTTACCGACATTATTACATCTACTCCTCAGGCCGCACCCGATGAGCCTACCGTGCAATTATTCCCTAACCCTAATCAGGGAGATTTTACGTTAGAGGTTAATGAAGATGCCTGGAGCGGGGCTACGGCCAGTATACATAACATCATCGGACTGGAAATTGACCGGCGTACCGTATACTTTGGGCAAAACTCCTACAATGTTGCTGATTGTAAGCCGGGTATCTACTTTCTCACTCTTCAGCAGGGCGATTTGCAACGGGTGTTGCGTTTCATGAAGCGGTAAATCTTTTTGACACCTCTCATATTTCAGGACTATATCCTTTAAGAGATATACTACCACTTACTATGTCTTCGTTTTTATTACTGTAGGGGAGGCTCGGTAGGGTGTCTATTTTTTACCCGTTGGTTGTATGCGCGCTCAATCTATTTTTTTACTAGTAATTTTCTGTTTTCTTTATTCACCTTCGCTATTAGCTACTCATATCCGAGCGGGAGAAATTACGGCTGAACTGCTTTCTTGCCAAGGTTTCACTTACCGTTTTACCTTAACTGGCTACGAAGATACTGAACAAGGAGTATTATTAGGTGATGGAGAATTATATTTCGGGTACGGCGACCCAATTCCGGTGCCGGAAGAGGTTTTTGATCGGCGTTTTATAGATGTTGGTGACCAAGAGGTTCGTATTAGCACCTACACATTTGAATATACTTTCCCAGGCCCAGGAACTTACGTAATCAGTTATCAGGAAAAGAATCGGAATGCTGAAATTCTAAATATGCAGGAGTCAGTAGCTACCGAATTCTACATTGAGACCCAGATTGTAATTGATCCACTCTTCTGTAATAGCACGCCCGTTTTAGATAGCCAGCCGGTAGATGGTGCTGTGATTGGACGCACATTTACGCATAACCCAAGTGCGTATGATCCCGACGGAGACAGTCTCGCCTACCATTTGGTAACCCCCAAACAAGCCCGTGACCTAAATGTATTTGACTATACCCTGCCCGATGTTTACGACCGAGACCGGGGAACAAACCCAAGACCAGTTCGCCAAGATGGTAGCACGCCGGTTTTTCTAACCCAGGATTCTCTCACTGGACTACTGACCTGGAATGCACCGGCTAATCTGGGTGAATACAATGTAGCATTTATTGTAGAAGAGTGGCGAAAGGTAAACGGCGAGTGGTTCCGATTGGGTTACGTTACCCGCGACATGCAGATCATTGTAGAAGACGGAATAAATTTTCCGCCAGAGGTAGAAGTACCACAAGACCTTTGTGTAATTGCTGGTGAATCTCTTTCCCTACCAGTTATGGCCACTGATCCGGACGGGAATTAGCTCGTTTTTGAAGGGTTTGGTGAACTCTTTAATCTGGCTGACCAACCCGCTACGCTGTCACCCAGTCAGATTGAATTACCTACCCCGGCTGAGGCTACGTTTAGCTGGGCTACCCAGTGCAATAATATTCGTCAGCGTCCTTACCAGGTAAATATCAAAGTAACGGATGTACCCTCGGTGCCGCCCCCACTCGTGACCTACGACCAGTGGAATATTACCGTGTTAGGTCCACCCATCGAAGATTTACAGGCTCGTCTTCAGGGCGAAGAAGTATTGCTTCGCTGGAACGATTACTCCTGTGCTACGCAGGCTGAATCGGTGCAGGTGTACCGCCGCATTGGTTCCTATCCGCTGCCGGATGATCCCTGCTTTACGGGCATACCGGCTGGTGTTGGCTACGAGTTGGTAAGCACCTTAGCTCCTGATCTGGTGAGCGTGCAGGATGGCGGTACCGGCGATTTACTGCCTGGAGTCACCTACTGCTACCGAATGGCAGCTACCTTTCCGGACGGAAGCGTGAGTGTAGCCTCCGAAGAAGTTTGTGTTACCACTCCTTCTGCTGCGCCCTTCATTACTCACGTAGATGTAGAGGCTACAGATGTTACCGATGGTCAGATCATTGTTCGCTGGACCGAACCACTGGGTGAAGCAGCAGATACATTGCTCGCTCCTTATTCCTACACTTTGCTACGAAGAGAAGGAACCACAGCACCATTCGTGACCGTAGCGCAACAGTTGACTACTACTACTTTTGAAGATCAGGGGTTAAATACTGATGCCGAAACCTACTACTATCAGGTTGTAGGATTTGACGCCCAAGGAAATGTGATTGATACTTCAGCTACCGCTTCGTCAGTACGACTGACTGCCACGGCACAACCAGCTCAGATTCAAGTTCGTTGGCAAGCAGATGTGCCCTGGAATAATCAAAGTATAGATTATCCGTATCACTATATTTTTCGGGGTACCTCTGATGACAATTCACTCACTCTGCTAGACAGCGTAGCGGTGGTGCCTGGTGGATTTACCTACACGGATACGCAAGTAGAGGCAACGGATGGAGAGAAAATCACCTATTGCTATCAGGTGATAACCCAGGGACGCTACGATGCATCACTGCTAATTGAAGCTCCGCTCGTTAATCGTTCGCAACGGATTTGCGTATCTCCTTTTGATTCCATTCCTCCCTGCCCAATAGCATCAGTAGCCTTGGTGGGTGATACACAGGACTGTGAAGCTCAGCTAGTTGATAAGCCTTGTGATTACGCGGATTGGAGCAACACCGTTGCCTGGCAAATCCAGACTGATGAGTGTGCCTCAGACATTGCAGGAGTTAATGTTTATTTTGCCTCTTCCGACTCATTAGGATTGGAGGAATACCAACTGATTGCGGCTCAGGTTACTGACTCATTTTACGTAGACGGTCCGTTACCTATGCCTGCCGGTTGCTACCGAGTACGCGTGGTTGACCAGTCGGGTAACGAAAGCGAGTGGTCGGAACCGGTATGCCAAGATAACTGCCCATTTTTTGCTTTACCCAACATTTTCACTCCCAATGGTGACGATGTAAACGAACATTTTGAGACACTAGACGAGCCGTTCTGCCCCCGTTTTGTCCGACAGGTTCAGCTTCGGATATTCAACCGTTGGGGAAAAGAAGTTTACTTTTTTGACAGTGAGGCTCAACCCAACCAGGAAGTTAACCTGCGTAGATTCTGGGATGGTCGCACGATAGCAGGACGACGGGTATCACCCGGAATATACTACTACCAGGCCGAAGTAAGCTTCTTTGAATTACAATCTTTGCCTCGTACCTACAAAGGGTGGGTGCAGGTAATGTACGAGGAAGTTGGGACTGATTAAATTGTAGTTGCTAGTCCACGGTTAGTGGACCATAGCGCTCGGCGCCCGATCCAAAGCCCTCAGTCCTTCAGTCTATTGCTTCGGACTTCCGACTTCGAGCTTCCTTCTCCTCGCCCCCAGCTTACTGTTCTAAAAACTTAACATTTTCCTAACATTGATTTTAGTAGAATACTAGTCGAATTTCAGTAGGTTCCGAGTTTGAGTATACTACTATGACATCTCCTGAAGCTTCACTGGATTGGTTCTCAATGATGATGGGACTGATGGCCGGCTTGGTTCTATTTATCTTTGCTGTAACCCAATTATCCGAGGCAGTAAAGGCCATCGCTAATGATAAAATTCGGTTCTGGCTGGCCCGTTTCACCACTAATCGCTTCACGGGAGTGCTAACCGGGACGGCGGCTACTGCCGTTGTGGGTTCTTCTTCGGTAACCGTCATCATGGTAATTGCACTAGTAAACGCGGGGCTAATGACCTTCGTAGAGTCGCTGGGGGTGGTGATGGGTTCTAATATTGGTACCACCCTTTCCAGCCAATTAATTGCATTTGATGTTGATGAATACGCGCCTATTGGGCTACTGGGAGGCTTACTTTTTCAATCGCTGGGGCGCTCGGCTCGCTGGAGAAGTATCGGAAAAATTATCTTTGCGCTAGGTCTTATATTTTTCTCGCTAGGCCTAATGGGAGAGGCAATGAATCCGCTGAGGGGCTATCCGCCCTTTCTGGAAACACTGAAAGACCTAGAGAATCCCTGGTTCGGAGTACTGGCGGGTGCTGTGGCCACCCTACTCATTCAATCATCTTCGGCTACGATGGGAATCGTAATTACGCTAGCTAGCCAGGGCATGATGACCCTTCCGGCGGGAGTAGCCGTAATGCTGGGTGCGGAAATTGGCACCTGCGCCGATACCTTGATTGCCACTATCGGTCGCGACCGGTCTGCTATTCGTACCGGTATCTTTCACCTACTGTTCAACGTGGCTACTGTCATCATCGGAGTGTTGTGTGTCGATTGGATTATTGCGGCGGCTGAGCGGATGTCGGGTAGTGCCCAAATAGAGCGCAAAATTGCTAACGCTCATTTACTGTTCAATGTAGGCGGAGTAGTCTTATTTATCGGACTGGTTGGTGGGGCGGCCAAGGGACTCCGTTGGCTGATTCCGGAGAAAAAAAAGAAGCTAGCCACTGCCTAACTTCGGCGAATTGGGTATTTTGCTGACATGAAATGTCCCTTATTCGTATTATTTCTATTGGGCCTACCCGTTTTGTTACCTGCTCAGATTCTATCTGTCCCCGCTGCTGCTCACCAATATCACGATCGGTACCGGGAGGCTAGCATTACCGACCGTCGGTTTAAACACAGTGATGTAGAACCACTATTACTGGAACTACGAAGTAACTCTACCTTCAAAGTCACTCCGTTAGGAAATTCTATTGAAGGGCGAACCATTTACGATGTTTCCTTCGGAACGGGAGAGACTACGGTGCTCCTATGGTCGCAGATGCACGGTAATGAACCTACCGCTACCATGGCCGGACTGGATTTGTTTAACTTCTTTGCTCAAAGCGATGAGCTTGATCCGCTGCGTAGACAACTGCTAGATAATCTGAATATCCACTTTGTGCCCATGCTCAACCCTGACGGAGCCGAGCAGTATCAGCGGTACAATGCTATTGATATTGACCTGAACCGGGATGCTCTCCGGCTGCAATCGCCCGAATCGCAGATTCTGAAGCGGCTGCGCGATAGTTTGCAGGCTGATTTTGGATTTAATCTGCACGACCAGAGTACGTATTACACAACTGGCGTCAGTCCTCATCCGGCTACTATCTCTGTGCTGGCTCCGGCTTATAACTACGAAAAAGAAGTAAACGAAGTGCGGGAGCGCGCCCTGCAACTGATTGTTCTGTTGAATGATGCTATTCAGGCGTTTATTCCGAATCAGGTAGGCCGCTACAACGATGATTTTGAACCGAGGGCCTTTGGCGATAATATGCAGAAGTGGGGTACTAGTACCGTGCTGATCGAATCGGGAGGATATAAAAATGACAAAGAGAAGCAGCAAATTCGCAAGGTCAACTTCGTGCTGCTGCTGATCGGGCTTCACGCCATTGCTGAGGGAAACTACCGAAAGGCCCCAGTAGAAGAATATTTCACTATTCCGGAAAACGAACGCTACCTCTACGACTTGATTATCCGAAATGTGCAGCGCGAGAAAAACGGCCGGCAGTTCATGATTGATATTGCAGTGAACCAAAATGAGATTGATCTGGAAGGGCACCGGGACTTTTACGAACTAAGCCGTATTCAGTATATCGGCGATTTGTCTACTTACTACGGTTACCAGGAGCTGGATGCCGAAGGTTTACAGGCCGTTCCGGGTAAAGTATACCCGAAAGTACAGAAAACCCTGAAGGATGTGGTGGAGCTTAAAACTGAACGCTTACTGAAGCAAGGATATACTACAGTAAGAGTACGGGATTTGGAGCAGTATCCGCACCTCCGGTCGGAATTGCTGCTGGATGTGGTTTCTAAAGATGCGGAACCCAACCATGAATTACTGTTGGGACGACGGGCTAACTTTCTCCTGAAAAAGCGACGCAAGAATCGATTTGCGGTAGTAAACGGAGTTTTAGTTGAACTCTAACCTCACTAATGACAAAATTTGTGTATATTACGCTGGTTTTATCTAGTCAAAAGGGCGATTAGTCGGGCATGTACAATATTATTATTAAGGAAACAAAAGGAATCAAGAAGAAGGATATTCTGACGCTGTACGAGGCCAATCATTGGTCCTCAGCGCATAAACCGGATGCCCTCTATAATGCACTCATGAATTCAGATTCGCTAGTATCGGCGTGGGACGGGAGCGTGTTGGTAGGCTTAGGTAATGCAATCACCGATGGGCATCTGGTGGTATATTATCCGCATTTGCTGGTATTACCGGATTACCAGGGGCAGGGTATAGGCAAGAGAATTATGGAAGTTTTCCACGAGAAATACGCTGGGTTTCACCAGCAGATACTGGTAGCTGATGGAAAGGCGATCAACTTTTACCGTCAATGCGGTTTTGAACCGGCTGGTGATAACCAGGCCATGTGGATTTACCAGGGAGAGGATTATTGACCTGAGCATAACCTCACTACTGCATGGATCAACCTCATCCTTAGAAACTGCTTACCTTCTGATCAGATTCATCTTACTGTTAGTAGTGATAGTAACTGTGCAGGAACTCTACTTTGAAATGCTCGGTCGGCAAAAAACCGCCATAAGCTGAAAGACGATCTGAACGGAAGGGAACTGTAAACTAGGTTTTCCAGTAGCAAACGGACAGAATCGGATCGTCCCGGTAGAGAATTCACCGTGGGCACGGCACGAGCGATGAGCCTTAAGGCTTTGATACTTCCTCTTCAACCGGAACACTAAATCTGAAAGCACTAGGTATGAAAGTTTAGTTCTCATTAAGTTTAGCTCCTACATCACTTGCATAGCGATTATTATTTTGTCATTCCAACTGCTTTAGCCAATTCAATCATTATCTCTAAGAGACCCTTAAAGTTGTCAGGCTGTGTGTTGTTAAAAATGATCACGGCCGCTTTCTTGTGAGGATCAAACAAGGTGGCAGTCGTGATACCGGCTTCAAGGCCAGTATGAGCCGGAAGATGTGGAACTTGTTGGTAGAAGTCTTCACTTCCAAATTCATTATTGTTCCAAGCAATCGCCTGATAACTATTAAGAGAGGGATACTGAATTTTGAAAAACTCAACCATAAGATCCGATGAAATAAATTCAGTCCCATTGACCTTTCCTTGATTAAGGAATATGGATAGAAATTTGGCATAGTCGTTAGCAGAAGTTCTAATCTGTCCCTCTGGAAACGACGGATAGCCATAATGGGGAAGTGGGATTATTTTTTCGTTTTCTATTCTATGTGGATAACTTATATTATCATGGGAAATATCGTGCAGATACCAAAAAGTATTATTCATGCCTAATGGTGTGAAAATTTCTTGTTGACAAAAGTCTTTCATTTTTTTAGAGGTAATCTCTTCAATCAAATGACCTAGTAGTATGTAGCTGGCGTTGGAATAGTCCCAGATTAATTCTGGTGCTTCTTGATGAAAATTAGATTCTGGGTTAAAATACTTTCCTGATTTATAAAAGTAATCTTTTACAAACCTTGTTATTGTCAACTCTTCTGAAATGGATGAATTGGGATGATATATATTCCCTAGTATCTCCCAATTATCTTTGATGCTGCTGGTATGAGCCAATAACATTCTAAAGGTGATAGTATCTTCTGGGAAGTATGGATTGTGAACAGGGGTAGGTAGGTAATCATTAATAGGATCATCCAGACTTACTAATCCTTTATCTACTAATTTCATGACAGCCAGCGCATAAATAGGTTTTGTTAAGGAGGCAATCATGAATACAGTATTTTCATTGACTTTATTTGGGTTACCATCTTTTAAAAACCCACTGTTAAACTGAAAAGTAGTCTCTCCATGCTCAATAACTAAAATTTGGTAGCCCACAATATTTTGAGAAGCCATTTTCCTTTCGATAAACGAGGAGAGTGTATCTACTGTATTCTTGGGCATGTCAATAGAAAAAGGTTTAGCCCCATTTCTAACAACCATGTCAATAATGTTCTCTCCGGAGACAATTACATCATACTTAAACTTGGATCTGAATCCTAGTTTAGGAGAAATGGTTAAGGTGTTTCCTTTAAGTTCGACCTTTACCCTGGATGCGGTAGTCTCATCTCCAAACACGATAGCCTGGTTTACATCATATTTTGCGATTCCTACTTTTATATTTCCGTGAAGGATGAGTTTATTGAACGATGAAAGAGGTATAACTTGGCGTTCTTCATTTTCAAACACTACTTGGTTCCTATAATTAGCTCTGTTGGTAGATTGTTTCTTCTTGCTCGCGAAAATAGTATTAGTTCTGCTACGATCTCCAGAGGTTGTCATTAGAAATGACCTAATGATGTATTCAGCTGTTAGGGTATCAATAAGCGACTCACATAGATTATTTATGTAAGAAGAGGGTATTTGTAGTTGGTGTATAGAAATAATATCCTCTACAGTTAAATTCTCAATGTTACATTCAGCGATTGTTCTTAAAAGAGAGGGATTCACTTCTAACATTTTCAACTTAGCAATATCAGCAAGACGTAAGGAGTCGACAGTGAGAGTTCGATAGGGTACTATTTCCTCAAGAAATGAGATGCTAACTTCTTGGTCGGCGAGCTCCCAAAGCTGGTTTATATCCTTTCTTAAATAACCATGACTCCTCAAATAATTAATATAGTGCGAGTTGATATCCGCAGCAAAAAATTTATACCATAAAACATCTACAGGTGCGTTACTATACACGAGCGTACTATCTCCCGTATACTTGTGAGAGCCTGTAACGGAGACTATCTTAGTAGGCTGGGCGTGTGGGTCAAAGCCCAAGTCTTCCAAATATGATTTAAACGATTCATTGGGGCGAAACCGAAATGTGCCCCTATGTGATTTTTTGGTAGTACTTAGGACCAATTGTCCAGCCGATCTTTCCAGCACCGCAATAGTACTTTTCCCATCCAAAAAATCTTCAAGATTCTGATCCTCAAAACATTCATTAAACTTCCATTTTGTCTTCCAGTCTTTCCCAGATTCGACAAAATGGAAATGAATACAACTAGTGTTATCTCCTTCTTTAACATTCCACTTTCCGGTAATAGTATATTCACCGTAATGCTTCTGAGAAGAATACAATTGACTTTGCGGGTAAGAAGCCTTTCGTGATCTTGGTAAGCTAGTAGGTACCGAATTGCTCAGAATTTTCTGGGATATAACCCCCGTGGCAGCGGTTAAAGGTTGTTGATCTAATCCAAGTACCGCTATCGGCATCAGCTCTTTTTGGCCCGGTTGAAACTGAGACTCTGAATTAATTGGAAAATCAACTCCTTCTTGACTGGCAACTGACGGCGTTGTTATTCCTGTTTTATTTACAAATAATGGTAGCAACAAGATAAGCATAGTAATCATACTGACTGCTACTGACATGTAGTAGGGTAGATTATTCGCTAGGAAATAGTGAGTAGTAGTCTTTTTTTCAAGATGGGCGAGAGTATCTATGGTGTTGTTTACGTCGTATGCTGGCGGCACATTTTTCAATACTTCGCACCAAGTATCTTCCAAGCCAACTTTTGAGCTTTTGTCTACCCCGATCAGGAATGGGGGAATTGTTCGTTGTTTCTTTCTATCGGTTTGATCTTGGGACAGGATGGAACGAAGTTTTTTTCTAGCTCTACTTACCTGCATTTTAACTGATGCTTCTGTTGAATTCATTATAGAAGCGATCTCTCTCATCTTAAATCCGTGAACTTCAAAAAGTACGAGCGATGTTGCCTGAATTTCAGGAAGTGAGCGTAGGGCATCGTACAGGAATTGGATATCCAGTAACGTTTCTGCGGAAACATTTTTTGACAGTAATTGATGAGCGCGCGACTCAGACCATTGAACGTTCCTAATCCGTTTTCTTCTTTCCGTGATTACTCGGTTTCTAGCTGCTCTTATTAAGTAATGTAATAAGTCTTCCTTATTCCTGATTTTATGGAAGTTCCGATAAGCGGAGTACACTACATCTTGCACTAAGTCCTCCCTATCCATCCTTCCGTAGCTTACTACAGAACAGTAACGCAAAAACTCCGTATGACACAGTTCATAGGCCACCATGAATGCTTTTTGTTTTTCGGTTTTCATTTCCTACATCGTTATCATTAACCCAATAGTCTTCACACGAAAGAAAAGGTAACTTACAAAGAAAAAAAATCGTCAGAAGCAAGAAGAAGCCCAACAGTATCAGGCTGGATGTATTAATCTACTCGCCAACGCTGTTATCGTTAGGAACACGGTGTAAATGCTGGCTGTCATTGATAATCTTGTCAAAGAGGGATATAAAGTAAACGAAGATGATCTGATGCACCTTTCCCTAGCTCGGCATGAGTAAATTAATAACGCGGTCACTGTCACTACGGCAGGTACCGGTTTGATTTAGATTTTGATACTAC
This sequence comes from uncultured Flammeovirgaceae bacterium, assembly GCA_937884755.1. Classification (GTDB taxonomy): domain Bacteria; phylum Bacteroidota; class Bacteroidia; order Cytophagales; family Cyclobacteriaceae; genus Tunicatimonas. Next base: position 45,256 of record CAKZYJ010000469.1, on the reverse strand, counting down.
ACCACAGAATCTACATCCGCTACAAAAAGCTTAACGCCGAGTCACCGATCGTCGGGCGCGGTATCCTATCTCCGTCCGTTTACTGTCGGAATACCAACCACTATCAGACTCTACATTAAAGAAGAATGGAGCGAGAGTTGCTCTCGCTCCATTACCTTTCCAATTTTAGCTCGCTGCTACTTCAATGCGCTGGTAGATGTCTACTCCAATGCCGTTTGGGTCTTTGACTACGAAATGGCGGTCGCCCCAACTCTCATCTTTAATTTCGGCAACAATCGGTACTCCTGCCTGCTGTAAGCGTTCGTATTCACGATGAGCATCGTCAGTTTCAAAAGCTAGCCAGCTACCGCCACCGAAGGCCGGTTGAAATAGCGGGTTCTGTTGCGGTAATCCAGGTTGCATAAAGCCCAGTTCGTAGTCGCCTCGTTTCAGTAGTACAAACCAACTGTCCTCGAAGATTACTTCAAAGCCAAAGTGCTGAGTGTAGAATGCTTTGCTTTCGGCCAATTTTTCGGTGTTAAATCCAGGATACATCATAGTGATTAATGGGTTTAGTGAAACAATAGCCCTAAGGTCGTAGCCCGGAGTGACAGCCCTATGTCAGTAGGGTTCTTTTTGTAACGAGTAATGGTTAATGAGTGGCTACGTCCCTGGTATTCATCATCAGTCATTACTCATTCATCATTATTATTCCCGTAGTGCTGTACCAGTTCGTGAATCAGGGTTTGAGTCATATCTTGGAGTTGAGGCGGTGAGATGATGGTTACTCCGCTGCCGTACGTCAGTAGCCAGCGAGCGAAGTATTCCATTTGGGGGACCAGGAACCAACATTCTACTCCTTCGTCGGTAGTTTCTTCTCGCATAAATCCGTAGCGATAGCGTTCTTGCACAATAAACTGAACTACCGAATTCAGAAAGCGGACTTTTGCCAACACTGCATCGGTCGTTTGACTCTGCCGACTTAGGTATTGTTCCAGGCTGAGGCGGTCACGTAGATGATAGCGCTGGGAAGTTACTTCTAACTTACTCATGCGGTCGAGGCGGAAGTCGCGGTAGTCCTGCCGTAGTTGGCAGTAAGCGATGATGTGCCAGGCATCTCCGTAATATACCATACCGATGGGTTCAATGCCTCGTCGGGTAAACTGCCCACTACCGGGTGAGAAGTAGTCCATTTCCACTACCCTGCGTGCTAATAAGGCTTGTTGAATTTTCTCCAGGTGTAGTTCGGCTGGTTCCTGGTTTTGGCTAGGTGGATTAAGCACCGCTACTTTGTTCTCCAGGTCATCCAACATCTCCTGGTGCTCTTCCTTCAGCACGGCTTTGATTTTGTACAACGCACCCTCGTGCTGCTTTTGAACGGATGCATCGGTAAGCCGGTCCACGAATTTTCCGGCTACCAGTAGTGAGCGAGCTTCTTCGGGCGTGAAGTGAACCGGGGGAAGGCGGTAGCCACCCGCCAAAAAGTAGCCTACTCCAGCTTCGGAACCTATCGGTACACCCGCCTCCTCCAATGCCCGAATATCACGGTACACTGTTCGTAGGCTGATATCAAAACGGTCGGCAATGTCTTGCGCTCGCGTTATACGCTGGCTCTGCAGTTGAATAAGAATGGCGGCGAGGCGGTCAATACGGTTCATGAAGGCAAAATTGTCACTGGATATGACTGTAAAAATAAGAAAATACGACGTATGTAATATTTACACTGCAATGTGTAATTAATCGGAATTTCCAGCAGTAATTTTGTGGATTTGAACCAGCCAAAAGAAATTTTTTACTTATGCCCGACAATTATCAGCCTTCTCCCCGCCGCACGAGATTCTCTTTAAGAGATTTTGTACTGGTGGGTTTTTGTTTTGGGCTTATTTTTCCGATGGGGGCAATCACACTGGATCTATTACTGCACGATCTTCCGGTGAGTCTGATCTCAGTCATACAGATTCATACGCTGAACCCCATCCACTTCATAGTAGACTCTGCACCACTGGTTTTATCAGGGACTGCCTACATTATCGGCCGAATGATACAGTACCAGGAACATACTGTACGGCGGCATATTGTTGATAGTGAGAAAAGGTTGCACCATGTATTACATCATAATCCTGATGCCATTTTCTTAGTCCGGACCAATGACCAAATAATAGAGCAGTGTAACCGTATGGCTTTGCAGTTATGCGGTATTGGTTCGTTGAACAAGTTAGATACGTACGCTCCGAGTTTTTTCTGCTCGCTGAATAAGTCGCTGTCTATTCTGGCTGAACTTACTTCGTCTGGGGATACCTTCTCTACCGAAGCAACATTGACTACCGCAAAGGGCAATATAATTTGGGGACAGGTATCATTGTATACCTTTTCTCTTCATGAACATAACTACCAAATTATCAGGATTACTGATATTACCCCAATAAAGCAACGAGAGCTAGAGCTGGAGAAAATCAGACAGCAGCTTCAAGAAAGTAGCGAAGAACTCCAAATGGCTAATGAAGAGATTATTGCAATTAATAACAACTTAGAGCAAATAGTAGAGGAACGAACAGAACTTTTACATCAACGAAATGAACAGCTTGCTCAATATGCCTTTCTGAATGCTCACACGATACGAGGTCCGTTAGCCCGTATACTAGGTGCCGCTTATGTTTTGGAGAACGCTAAAAGCGCAGAGGATCATCAAACATTCACCCATTTTGTAACCGAATCGGCGAAAGAGTTAGATACTGTGATTCATAGAATGTCTAAGACACTCAATGTGACTGCTGATCAGCAGCAAGAAGAGGTGGTCAATGTTATTGAAAAACCACCAACCAAACACCAAGAGCGTTTACAAGGGCCTAGTGCTGAATAAGCTAAAGATCTGTTGAGAAATTTCAAACTATAAGTAGTTCTTCTTTTCCTCAACATCATATACGATGCAACCGGCGTTTTCCGGATGATCCTGCACCCAGGCATCAGCTGGAGTATGACGTAAGGTATACACAATCCAGAAGTCGCCTCCGGCAGCCAGCGTGAATACGAAGCCAAACATCATCAACCAGTGATGGCCAATAATCAGCGCAATCAGGTAAGGGATAATGCCAAGTACAATAGCGGGTAGCAGCGAGCCTACTAAGTAAGTTGATTTTCGCATTGGCTTTTTACTATGGGCGTAGGGAGTGAGGGTATTCCATTGCACTCCGTAAGTAAAATCCGACCACTTCAGGTTGGCAGCATACTTCCAACCAGCACCGTGCAGCCCTTCATGGGCAATCACTCCCAGAATAAATGTTGGAACGAAGTTTCTGAAATCCAGAAAGGTATCAAACCCTTCAAACACTGCGTTCCAACCCCAGAGTAGTCCGTAGATAACCACTAGCAGACCACTGGCAAAAATAAACGGCAGCATGGATAAATGCATACGGTTCATGGGTACAGATAAATCTTTCATTGCTTAAGACCTAGGCTTCCGAGAATTCACCTAGCAGTTTTTCCAGGTTGTTGATACGAGCTTGATAGAGATGCTTGATGTAGAAGTGGCAGAAGAGGAGTACTAGCATAATACTGCCAGCCACCAGGGCCAAATCCCAGATTGGAGAAGACTCTATTAACATACCTCCTTCATCTTCTTCTTCCAGTCCCATCAGGTAGCCAGTGACAAAACCTACCGCACCGCTGGCCCAGCAGACAATCTTGTAGTGGCGTACGTAGGCTTTTAAAAAGGTAAGTGCCCGTTGTAGATAAGTTTGTAGATCATCCGCCACGTGAATCTGATCAAACTGCTTCAGCGTACGTCGGTAGAAGTACAGCAAATAGCCCATCAGTGCCACTAAAGGAATAGCAGCCACCAGATACTGAGGACGCCAGATGGCGCCGACAATCAGTAACGGAATAATTACCCAGGTAAAAGCGTATTCCAGCATAATCACCTGCCGAAATTTCTGCAACTCGTCCGAAGAGCGATGATTTACCATAGCATCGAGCTCTTGTGGGCTTACCGGACGTTCTTCGCTAACGGATGCGTTACGCCACAGCGCTTGTAGCTCTTCCATGAATCAGTTTATTTAATTGTTTTTTAATTCGATTGATACGTACCCCTACATTACTCTGGCTTATTCCCAGAATGTCCGCCATCTCATCGTAGCTTCGCTCTTCCAGATACAGCAGAATAATCGCCCGATCTATTTCTTTCAGTTGGCGGATAGCTGTGTACAATTGTTTAAGCTGCTCTTCTTCAGTAGTATCGTAGGGTTCGTCGGCCCAGCGTTGGGCGGCTTCTGGGTCTATGGTAGTAGCTACTACCCGTCGCTTCCTTAGCTTTAATTGCGATAGGCATACGTTCAACGCTACGCGATACACCCAGGTAGAAGCTTTGGATTCGCCCCGGAACGAGCCGAACGAACGCCAGAGCTGAAGTACCACCTCCTGAAAATAATCGTGGAAATCGGTTTGGTTATCGGTATACAGTCGACATACTTTCCGGATGACGGCAGTATGCTCATTAAGAAACCTATGAAATTTCTGCTTTTGCTGCATCTTTTCAGTACTTACACCCCATTAGTAGTAAGGCTTACGGTTTTCTTACAAAAAATTTACAAAAAAGATTTTACTCATCAATTGTAAGAAAGGCGAACTCCCCAATACTAACGCAATGAACATAATCCGAAATTTAATAATTACAACCATGAAAAAGACGTTCATCGCACTTATAACTGCTTTAATTCCACTGAGCATGCTTGTGCAGGCGCAAGACGATAATTCACTGCTTTGGCAAATCTCTGGCAATGGCTTGGCACAACCTTCTTATCTGTTTGGTACCATCCACCTAATGTGCCCTGACGATATTCAGGTGACCGAAGCGATGGAAAGCGCTTTAGAGAACTCGGAGAAGGTGGTGATGGAGCTGGATATGGACGAACCTAACATTGTGATGGAGACGCAGAAGGCAGCTATGATGACTGACGGAACCACGCTGAACGATTTGCTTAGTGAAGAAGAATACCAGATGGTAGGCGACTATCTGCAAGATTCGCTAAAGATTCCGATTCAGATGCTGAATACCATGAAACCTCTGATGCTGAGTACACTCACTTTTCTGGATGTGCTGGACTGCCAACCCGGCTCTTACGAAATGGTATTAGCCCAGCGAGCCAAAGGACAAGAAAAAGAAGTACTAGGCTTGGAATCGGTAGAAGACCAGATTGCCGTGTTTGACGCTATTCCCCTGGAAGAGCAGTCCGATTACCTAGTAGAAGCTATTGAAAAGTACGGTGAAACTGTAGCTGAAACCAAGTTGATGCTTGAAGCCTACCAGGCAGGAAGTGTAACGAAACTGTACGACATTACCCACGAAGCCATGCAGGATATGGAAGATGCTGAAAAAGTGCTACTTACCGATCGTAATCTAAAGTGGATTCCGAAGATGGAAGAAATGCTAAAACAACAACCTGTCTTTTTTGCGGTGGGAGCCGCTCACTTGGGTGGCCCTCAGGGAGTAATTGCATTACTACAGGAGCAAGGCTATACCGTTGAAGCAGTAGACAATAGTGCCGGACAATAATTAAATAATGACCTAAGACTACCAAGCGAACCGGCTCAGCTGGTTTGCTTTTTTTATAGATAGTCAAGGTTGGCGCATCAGCTTTCTCTTCAAGTATCAATTTGCCGCGCTCAATTGCAGAGTGTAATCCACAGTAATTTCGTCACTAGTTTCAATAGTGCCGAAAACAGCTGTTGGCGGTTCTATTCCAAAATCAGTCATCTTAAGGGCGTGGCTACCCTTAAGACTAATCTGGTCAGGCGCGGTCATTTCGTACTCGACGCTCACTGCTATAGGTTGGGTATTTCCAGCCACTGTCAAATCACCCGTTGCTTTAATTTCTTTCTCACTGATGCTTTCAATCTCGTTCAGCGTAAACTGAATGGTAGGATATTCTTCTTCCTGAAGAGCATTAAACGTATTTGTATCCATAGCCTCATATTCGCTCTTGATGGATTTTACCGGCACAGTAAGCGTAACTTGTTGGAAGTGAGGCTGCTGCCCCTTCATCTCAATCTGAGCTTCGCCTTCAAGTTCAGTTACCTTGCTTTCCCAATCGTGAAGGGTGGAAGTGCCCTTTATAACCATTTTGCTTTCTTCCGCTATCCGGTAGGTCGTCTGTGCCCAGCCATTCAGTGTGAATGCGAAAAGAAATGTGAAGAAAATAGCATATAACTGGATAGGTTTCATGGCAGGTTTTTTAGTCGAGCATCAGGTGCTGTTTAGCACATCTGTGCTTAGGTTGAAAGTAAGCTAACTACCTCAGAAGAACAGTGATATTCATCAAGCAGCAAGTTGATAAAGATCAACCAAAAAGATGACTAATGACAGGGTGACGCGTGAGGTAGTAAGAGGTATAGAAAACGGTCACCGAAAAAATATACTTCTTCTGTAATAAACCGATTCTTAATCGCAACTTATTGGGTAAATGACTTCACTGAAAGAAGAGTTTACCTCCATCATTCTAGCGAACCAGAACATCCTGCATAAAATATGTCGGATCTATCGGGATACGCCCGAAGATCGGGAAGACCTCTTTCAGGAGATGATTTATCAGCTATGGAAGTCGTATCCTACTTATCAGAAGCAAGCGAAAATAACAACTTGGATTTATAGAGTAGCTTTAAATACAGCACTCACCAGATACCGTAAGAGACAGATTATTACTGAGCCTATTGCCTCTACAGAAACTAATGCAACGGAAACTCCGGAACACCCTGAACGCGAGCGTTTGTACCGGGCTATAGCTACTCTGAGCGAAGCCGATAAGGCAATTATTACGCTGTACTTGGACGACTATCGTTACGAAGAAATTGCGGATATGCTAGGCATATCTGTCAGCCAAGTAGGAGTGAAACTACACCGCATCAAAGAAAAATTAATGAACCTTCTAAACCCCCGTACTTATGACACTGGATGAACTAAAATCAGAATGGCAACAGCCTTATGATCAGAAAAGCAATGCCGAAGTTGAGCAGATTATCTCGAACAAGGCTTCTTCAGTTTTCTTTCGTACCAAACTGAAAGTTATAATCGAAACCGTAGCCTTCACCGCACTTATCCTGATATTCATGACAGGCCTCGACTCTGAGCGCAATGAAACCTGGGTCAATGCTCTGCTGATAGTGGTGGTAATTCTGGGAATTGCTAATAATCTATGGCTCTATCGGGGACTTTCAGCTACCATTCCTAACCTCGATCTGAGGACTTCACTATTTAGGCATAAAAAAAGGCTACAAGGGCAAATCATTTTTTCGGTCGTATTCTCCTCGATGTTCTTTGGTAGCGTGTTTTTATTCTTCTTTTTCCGAACACCTTTCACCTCAGAAAAAATCGGACTTTTAGTGGCACTACTGATAGTAAGTATTGGTATCCGCACCGTAGTAGAAGTTGGCCGATGGCTAAAGCATATCCGCCAACTCGACGAATACTTGTTTCAGCTAGCCCACTGATTTACTTCTTGCATACGCAACGAAATCCTTTGTATGCATGCCGATCATCTGGTACGTCACTCCACCGATGGGTAATACTGGCTCGACTAGCACGATAAAGCCAAGCACCACCGCGAAGCACTCGGTTATGGTCTCTTTTGGCAAACCTCTTTATTCGGGCACGATCATTCGCTGGTGCACCGACATAATTCTCATGCCAATGATCTAGTATCCACTCCCATACATTTCCGCTCATGTCGTATAACCCAAGTTGATTTGGATGCTTCTTACCTACGGAGTGAAATCTAAAATTTGCATTTTCACGATACCAACCCACTTCAGGGAGGCTATCACTTCCAGCGTAGCGGTAAAGGTCGCTTAACCCTAACTGTCCTCCTCGGGCGGCATATTCCCATTGAGCTTCGCTGGGAAGATTTCCTGTACGATAGCGCCATCGGCAGTAAGCTTTAGCTCCATACCAAGTCACGTACGTTACAGGATGCTGCTCTCGTCCTTCTATTAAAGTAAACTGTTTATCTGGTGCCGCATTAGGCTGGAATCGTAGACCGCCCATTAGATCGGAGTCTAAGGAAAGTATCACCTCTATCAGAATATCTTGCTTGTAGCGTAACCCTACAGTTGTAGAATCTATCCGATCTGTGGTATCTGGGTGCAGAACTTCCTGATGAGCTTTTAAAAACTCTAGAAATTCCTCGTTAGTCACTTCATGTTCGTGAATATAAAAATCATCTATGGTTACTTGATGCAAAGGTCTTTGAGAATAGTACAAATAATGATCTACAGGATTACCCATAGTGAACTCACCACCCTTTACCCAGATCAGTTTGTTAGTTATTGCGCTTTGTGCCCTCTGAGAAAACCCCTCATGAACCAATATTCCCCAGAAGATTAGCGAGAAAAGCGTATATAATCGAGTCATAGTAAGTCATGAGTATTGACTTATCCATAACGATTTAGTCAAGGGTTTATTTATCCATCAGAGTAAATAGAACGACAATGAATACTTCCACTACAATCAGACTTATCACTCGTTATAGTGTTCATCTCGCTTCTTTCTGATGCTCATATAAGACCACTCCGTTTTCATCGTAGAAAGTGAAGGTAGCGGTGGCTCCTTCTGATTGGGCGGCTACGGTAAGCTTCAGAAAACCTCCCGAAGCTTTGGGCTGCAGGTAGGGCTGCTGAATAAGTCCTTCAGGATCGGTGGAGTTAGGATCACCCGCTTTGCGGCCCAGGCGGGAATTGCCATCTACCAGTGCTCCGGTAGAAAACTCTTCCACTCCGCTAGGGTCAATGGCGTGGTACTGCCAGTGACGGTCACCGCAAATAATGTAGAAGTTTTCGGATAGCAGATCGTTGTCGTTTAACCAGTCTAAAAACAAGTCTCGTTCGTAGCGGAAGCCGCCGGGGTTGGTGTGGTTGTCTTTTTTGTAAGCGTCATCCGGCCCCACCATCGGAGTAGGACTGATGAGGATTTTGTAGGTGGCATCACTCTCCAGTAGCGTTCGTTGCAGCCACTCCCGCTGCTCTTTGCCCCAGATGGTTTTACCTACCGTATCGGGCGACAGGTTGGGGCTACGATAATCTCGGTTTTCTACCAGCCAGATTTGCAGGTCACGACTCAGCCGATGCGTACGGTAGGTAACTGGATTTACCTCGTTGGGGTCAACAATGGGTACCTGCTCGTTAAATATTTTAATACCCGTAGCATGGTCAACTCCTAGAGCCGAAGCGGTATCGGCATCGTTCCAGCGGTAGTCGTGGTCGTCTTTTTCCCAATAGGTAGGGATTTTCGCAAACATCTGATGGTAGCGAGGCTGAGAGAACTGCCAGTGCCAGTGCTGCCGCATTACCGATTCGGTAACCGCGGTATCTCGTCCCGGAGGCGGATGGTCGTAGTAGACATTGTCGCCGGTACCCACAAAAAAGTCCGGCTGCATTCGGGTAATTGTGGCCACTGCCGGGTAACCTAAATCCTTGTCTGCCCCTTGATAGCCTACGCTGTCGTTGTTTCTTCTGCCGTAGTGAAAGCGGCGGTAGTTCATGCCCGTTACTACCACCAAGCTTACCGAGTCTACCTCAGCCGTATCGGCTAGCGTGCGAAATGTGCCGGTCACAGAAGTTTCTGGTTGCTGAGCATCAGCTCCGTACAAAGCCCGGTAGTAGTACCGCCGGTTGGGCTGTAAGCCCGATACCTGAATCTTCACGATATAGTCGTAATCGGGAAGGGCCGGTTGCCAGGTGGTTCGGAACGGATTGTTGAAGGCCGAGTCGGTAGCTACTTCAAAGCAGGCGACTCCGTCGGCTCCAGGTAGTTCGTAGTCTACCAGGGTATCACTGGCAGTAAGTCGGGTTTGCAGGATGACTGAATAGGCGGTTACTTCTCCGGCCATAATGCCCTGACCGGTGTAAATTGTCTGAGCCGAAAGTGAGAAACTGATGAGCAGTAGCCCCAGTAGCGTTAGGTGGTGCATAGGTTATTGAGGTAGTTATTTAACTGGCACATAATACTCATTTACCCTTTGCTGTGCAATGCCAGCAGCTTCGAGGCTATCCATTTTCTCTAAAATCAGGGCTCGGTAGTGATGAACTTCGCGCGCCAGGTAGGAATCGGGAAAAGAACGAGCACTCTGGGTAAAATAGTCGTAAGCGGTTGGCCAATCCTGCTTCTCAAACTGCTTCTCGCCTCGCTCAAAATTCTCCCGCCAGGCCAAAGCCTCGGGTCGCATCCGCTCGGCCTCCTGTAAAACGGTAAAAGGAGGAACTCTGACTTTCTTTTCCTGCACCAGAGGTATTGGTTCCGCAAAAAATTCTCGTAGCGCATCACGGTAAGCTTCGGCCTCTCGTCGGTTATAGGCCTCGGATTTTAGTTTTTGCTCCTCAGTGGGGTTGGTAAAAAAAGTAGCTTCCCCAATGATGGCCGGAATACCGTAGGTGCCACGCAGTACCGCTGTACCGCTTTTGGGAAAAATGGTATGATCAGAAACCAAGCTCATTGCAACACTATCGTTGAACAAAGCGGCTCGCAATTGGCGAATTACTAACTCGCCTAAGCGCACACTGGCCTGATTTTCCGAAGCGTTACCGTGGTAGTATACAATGGGAAAATTGACGCTGGAATCAGCCGTAGCGTTGTGGTGGATGGAAAGAAATACGTCCGCTCCCTGGGCTTTAGCTAGTTCAGCTCGTTCTGACAGGCTGACGGCAGTATCGGTAGTGCGGGTCATCATCACCAAGGCGTGTTCTGCTTTGAGGAGCTCTTTCAGATGCTTGGCTACGCGTAGATTGATCCACTCTTCCCGCTCACCGGTGGGGCCCACCCGGTAGGTATCCGTAGCAGCCGTACCACCATGCCCAGCATCTAAGCAAATAACTTTCCCTGACAACACTGAAGTTGCTGGCTGGCAGGCGGAAAGAAGAAGTAAGAGGATAATGATATAGAGATGCATCAGCTATTTTGAGGACTAAAATAGCTAAGGCGCTAACTAAAAACTACTACTAAGTTTACTCTTACTGGACGAACAGTTCCAATACAGTAGTGAAATGCGGTTTGTAGCAGGCTTTTATCAGAAACTTATCAGGCTAAATAAAAAATCCTGAGTATTCGCTACTCAGGATAAGAAAAATAGTTTGGATTCACTTATTTTACCCCCTCGGCCTAATCCAGGAAACCCGGGCAATGGTCCACTCCGGGAATATTGCTTTACGACTCAATGTTGTACCACGGATGTCGTCAAAAACATAGCGGTACATAGCGCGTTGCTTATAGGTGCTTTGCGTGATACCGTCATCCCGGATAATTACCCTAAATTCATCGGCTCCCAGACCAGAAGGTAATATCATGTCTTCGCCCACAAAAAACGAGGGTCGCTCCTCAATACATCCGGTACCGCAGTTGCTAACGTCCTTTTCATCCGGAACGTGGTAGTAGAGCGTTCTGCCTCTCGGATCAACAATATACTCGCTCAAAGTGTCGCCTAAGCCTTCCACTACCTGATGGGCTAACATCACACTGTAATCGGGCTTAGCGACAAACCAGTGGTTATTCTGCCCATCGCCGTTGATTTCGTTCGGTTGGCTATCGCCCTGAAAGCGGTACAGTGGCCAACCTTTATACGTGCTTTGGCGTTCGCCATCCTCCCGGGTAATGGTACCGAAATCAGTCGTCTCAAGACCTTCCTCTACGGTAAGTGTTTCCGTAAAGAAAACCGGCCAGGCCCCGGTACAACCATCGTTACAAACGCTATTACCGTTTACATCCTGCGTAAAGAAATAAAGTGTGTGGCCATTCTGGTCAGTTAAATACTGCCCGAAAGTATCACTGACGGCCAGTTGTATCTGAGGAGTAACCAGGCCATCACTAGTGTCATCATCTTGACAAGAGATAAGAAAGCCACCGACAATGGCTACAAAAAGGGTTAGATATTGCTGAGTTTTCATTGTTAATTTTTTGTTAGTGAAAAATAAATACATCTATCAGCTAGCGATTGATACAAATGTAACGAGCAAAGGTGATAACGAGCTAATTTTAGAGGTAGACATGAGGTGTACAAAAGGCAAGAAAACAACAAAAGGTAGGTATTGGTCGTGTATAGGCCACAAAAACAGGTATACATTCCCAAACGGTCAGTTATAAGCAAGGTACTAGTGCCCGATCATTAGCACGAAAAAATTATGTGACAGAAGCGGAGTCGGAAGCTTCAAAGTTTTGCATGAAATCAACGAGATCATCTTCTTTATTAAGTCCGAGCTTTTTTCGTAATCGGTAGCGGGCGGTCTTTACGCTCTCCGGAGAGATACCTAGAATACTAGCAGCTTCTTTCATATTCATTTTAAGCTTCAGTAGAGCGCATAACTTTAACTCGCCCTGAGTAAGATCGGGATAGTTATCTCGGAGCTTCTCTAAGAAATCATGATGAACGTCCTCAAAAAACCGTCTAAACTCTTCCCAGTCTCGGTCAATATTGGTATGCTGATCTACCAAACGAGTCAGGCTATTAATCTTTTTACCTACTTCATCCGGACGGGCTTTCCTAAGTTGCTTAAGTTCTGTCTTTAATTCTTCAAAAAGCTCGCTCTTTTGTATAAAATTGACCGTATATGAGGTTAGCTCCTTGCTCTTAAACGTAAGTTCTTGCGAGAGTTCAGCCTCCTTCAATTTGGCATTTTCCAGTTCAGCTCGGGTTAATGCCTGTTGGGCCGAATAAATTTCCTTGTTCTTTTTGATCCGCAGCCGCTGGCGACTCAGGATTAGGTAGGCGAGAGCACCAAGCACCAGAACGCAGAAGATTAGACCATAGCGTAGTATACTGTCTATTCGGGCTTTCTGATTCAGAGTTTGGATTCGCTCGTTTTGTAGCGCAATCTCTTGTTCTTTCTGCTGAGTTTCGTACACCGTTTGGAGCTCTGCTATCTGTCGGGATTTTTCTTCATTGAAAAGGCTGTCTTTTACAGCTACGTATTGTTCGTAGTAAGCAATAGCCTGCCGAAAATTGCCTCGGGCATTTTCTAGCTCTTTGAATTCTAAGTAAATATCTTGTAGCTGTTTTTGATCGTTTATTTGTTGGGCAGCATCAATGCCCTCATTTAAGTACTGCTCGGCTAAATCATACTGTTGCTGCTGCCGATAGGTTTTGCCAATTCTGTACAAAAGGGTGGCCACTCCATCTGCGTCCCCTAACTGTCGACTTATATCCAACGATTGTTGATAGTATGATAAAGCTTGGGTATAGTTAGTGGTAATAAAACTTAAATCGCCCAGACTAGTATAAGATATCGACAAGCCATACTGGGATTGATTTTCCCGGTAAATGTTTAGCGCCTGCATGAAACTGGAGTCAGCACGGGTATAATCGGTCAGTTGGAGGTATACGCTACCAATGTTATGGAGGGCAGTGGCAATACTAGTTGGTTCATTAATAGTACGAAATCTGCCTAAGGCTTCCTGATAGTACTGTAAAGCTAATTCGTAATCCTGCTGCTCGTAGTAGATTAGCCCAATATTCAACATAGTGTTAGCAGCATAGGTGGTATGGCCTAATCGTTGATAAGATGTTAGGGCATTAATTAGGTAATCGAGGGCAGTAGTATACTTACCTTGAGTCCAGTGAGCTACCCCAATTACGTCATAAGCATAAGCAATACCTGAAACGTAAGAAAGGCTATCGGCTAACGCTAGGGCTTGCTGCCCATAATATTCTGATTCTGAAGGGGCGACTATCCAATACTCAACTCCCAGTTCATTAAGCAGGTTTACTCGAGTGGTATCAGCGGTAGTGTGTTGCTGTAACAGGTTCAATAAGCTATCGATTACCGGATCAGCCTGGCTGGATACGTTGAGTAGGGTAAAAAAAATGGCGGCTAGCCAAAACTTACGATGCATACCAAATAGGTTATTTTAGCAAGATACAAAAGTGGAAAAAAGAGGGCAAATAGGAGCTGGTTTAGGACTTTCTAACATCACCATCTACACTAACGGAAAATGGATAATGAGTATAACTTTATTTATCGGCATTTTACACTGTGCCATTTCAAATCTATTCTAGTGTTTGATACTGTTAGTATTTAATGTGGGAGGAGCTGTAACCCGTATGTGGTCACCTATTTTACATTGAACACGATCTTCTACTCTTCTGTTTCTAGCGCGGCCAACTTCGTTGGTGTTAGAAGCAATCGGCTGGGATTCACCCTGGCTTTGGCGATATAGTTTTACCTTTCCCCGCAATCCCTGGGAGGCCAGAAAATTAACTACCGATTGCACCCGGCGCTGCGATAACCGCTGATTATAGTCATTGGAACCTAAAGCATCGGTATGGCCGATCACCCGAATGGCAGACGGAGACGCAGCCAGTACCTGCTGGGCGAAGTTGCGGAGTTCTTCCTGGGCCGATTTAGATAGTTCACTGCTATCGAGCGGGAAGTAAACCATCACTGGTGTGGCTTGGGGAGTATCAATCGGCTGATTGAAGCTGCGGAAAGAATTGGCCCGTAAGATCACTCCCGAATCCAACTTTCCGTCGTCTACATCGGCAATAGCTAGTTTGATACGGTACGGACGATCGGGCACTACCCGGGCTTCCACCGAAAGCATTTTAGTCAACCCGTCGTATTCCAGCGCTGAGTAATAGGTATTCTGTCGTCGGTCGTTGGGAGTAAACCATTCCGGATTATTTATTTCATTGATATTATCAATATGCACCGGCTTATCAGTACCGGGAACTACTGCCAGGTTACGCTCTTTTTTAGTCACCCAATCGGTCAGGATAAAGGCAAAAACGTCGTTGAAGCCCTTATTGACATACTCGGGGTATTCTTCGGAAGCAAACAGATAATCGAAAGCAATGGTGTTGTGGGTAGGGAAGAAAGTAAACTCCAGTACGGCGGCATCGTGGGTTTTCCGTCCGCTTAGTCGGTCCAGGGTTTTTTCACCATCTTGAGAAAGGATAGCAGATCGACCTCGTGACCGGTTTGGCCCAACGGCACTGCTGGCTTTACCAGTGGATAAGATAACCCCTTTGGGAATGGGAAAGCCAGGCGATTCGCTGCTAAACAAACCCAGTGCCTGGTAGGAACCCCGATAGGTAATAGCGGTAACCTTTAGCGCTGACTGGAGAAAGACTTCGGTGACCAGTACATCTTCGGTAAACGAAGTGTCTACTTGTACTTGAGCGGGTAACCAGCCCGGAAAACAACAGATCAACCCAATGACTTTCCAGTATGTCATAAGATTTAAACGCACAGAGTGATCTGATTATTCCCTGGGTAGTCTCGTACGGATAGTCTCTGACAGTCTTAACCAGATAGTGTCAAGTGCACGGTAAAACTAGCGATCTACTTCACGGCCTCCCTTTAACTGACCTTTATAAGTTTCCAAATCGTCCCAATGCTCTTCAGCAGCAAATTTAGCCTGTTTAGGCCAAGTTGTCGGATCATGTATTGCTAGGAACTTAGGTCCTTCTGTTGCCATTATATCTCGCAACCGCTGCCTATTAGCTGAGGCCAATTGAGCAAAAGTGTAAATACCTTCAGAGTTTAGCATTCCCTCAATTTTAGGCCCAATGCCTTCTACGATCTTCAGGTTATCGGGAACTGGAGGAGCTTCTACCACAACTGAACTGGAGTTATCGGTGATACCTATCAGAGGGTTGATCTCCTCAACTACTTCGGACTCGTTAGCCCCCGTTTCTTTTTTGCTAGCTAGGCACAGGCTCAATTCTGACTGTAGTTGGCTATTTTGCTGTCGCATATCGGCCAAGGATTGTTCCAGTTCGGCTAACTGTTCAGCCGGTGTGCTATTTTTACGACAATCATTTAGTTCTTCGGTTAGTCGGATAGCACTCCGCTTCTCTTCTGACACCGAACGCTCTAGTTCTTTTACTCGCCCGGTCAGACGAGTATTTTCGGCTTCAAGTTCCTTTAGATGGCTAGCACTTCCCTGTCCAATTAGATAGCGTAAAATGTAGCCCAATACAAATGCTACCAGCAACATGATGATAATTTCCCAAGTAGCATCACTGCCATCGTAACTCTCTAATACACTGTTTTGAAACATGATAGTAGGGTTTGTAATTATGAGTAGTCTGTAAAAAGTTTATTGTGTGAGCAGCTAACGGATTTCGTATAGGAAGTTATTGGCTATCCGTTACCATCAGCTCTATTCTTCGATTCTTTTTTCGTCCCAATTCAGTATCATTAGTAGCGATGGGCTGAGTTTCGCCCTCAGATTTTGCGTTGATACGTTCCACTGGAATACCCCGCTTCGCCAAAATATCCTTGATAATATTAGCCCGCTTCATTCCCAATTCCCGGTTCGGCAGCTCTTCACCTACATTATCGGTATGGCCAGTAATGATTACAGTCCCATCCGAATTTTGCAATCTTTCAGCCAACTGGGTTAGGTACTGGTTAATTGCGCTGGACAACTCAGGGTTAGATGAGCCAAAGGGGAAATAGATAATAGTACGATCATCTAGTTCTACCACTTCAGCATCGTCAGGGATGACGGGTACTACCGAAAATTCAGCCCCCTCAAACAGCGAGTCGCGCATTTTTTCCGTAGAATTAATCAGTTCCGCTGCGGTCGCTATCTGACTGGTGTCCATCCGGTCGGCTAGTAGTTGCTTTACCTGCTGTGCCCGAGCTAGCCCCAGATTAGTAAAATCGGTGGTATTTTCTTCTTCTTCGGTGTAGTAACCGGTGATGGTCAGCGCTTCATTCACGCCAACCGCATCGCTGAGCGAATCACGCAAGAAGGCAAACCGATTACTGGTGATGGGGTCGCTACTCGACCAAGCAAATGCTAAAGCAGATTGATTAGCCGTTTCCGTAACGTTTTCCCGAGGGTCAGTCGGCACTTCTTCGGCAGCGGCGGCTACGACATCTCCTCCACAAAACCCTTTCACTCCGCAGGTATACCATCGCCAACTGATTACTGACCACACAAGGAATGTCAATAGCACAAGAATTACTTTTCCGCTCATAAGGCAAGTTAGGTTAGCTTATGTAGTTTTACTGAATTAATATAGTAAACCACTCGTAAAATCCCGAGACTTTTTTCTGCCATTTTGCTCAATCACTAGCTAAATATTCTGATAGTACTAAAAGAGATTAGTATCTTCTTACCGCCCCTTTTTTCTAATTTCTGCTGATTTTCAGTAAATATGCAATTCACTACTTCTACCCTATGAACCAAAACGCTATTATCATCACCCACGGCTTGTTGTACACTGACGAGGCCAAAACCGCCCACGGGCTGGTAAGGGACACCTCTCGCTATCAGATTCTAGGTATTATTGACCATGTTTCGGCCGGGCGCGATGTGCGGGATATTGTCTCTCAAGCCCCTCGCCCTATTCCCATTTTCGCCTCACTTTCTGAATGCCTGAGTCAGCTTGATGAGCCGGTTAGTTATTGTTTGGTGGGGGTAGCCGGACATGGCGGCAAAATTCCTCCGGGTATGATTGAGACTGTGCAAGAAGCGCTGAACAGTAAACTACACATCGTAAATGGGCTGCACGAGTTCATGAACGATATTCCCGAACTAGCCCGTCTGGCGGAGAACAATGGGGTAACTATTACTGACATTCGCCGGGATAAGCCCAAGGAGCAATTGCACTTCTGGGAAGGCGACATCTACGGCGTTCCGGCACTTAAAATTGCCGTGCTGGGCACCGATTGTAATCTAGGTAAACGAACCACCACCCGTCTGTTTTTACACGCACTGCGACAGGCCGACATAAAAACCGAGATGATTTATACCGGACAGACCGGCTGGATGCAGGACAACCGCTTCGGATTTATCTTTGATTCTACACTAAACGATTTTATCTCGGGTGAGATTGAAGCGGCTATCGTGCAGTGCTATCGTGAGGCAAAGCCCCAAGTAATATTGTTGGAAGGCCAAAGTTCACTACGCAACCCCGGCGGACCGGGTGGTTCCGAGTTTCTGGTATCCGGCCAGGCCAAGCAGGTAGTGCTACAACACGCGCCAGGTCGGAAATACTTCAGCGGCTACGAACACCTGAAAGCCGAAATTCCCTCGTTGGAGAGCGAGATCGAACTCATCCAGATGTATGGCTCCGAAGTGATCGGCCTCACGCTGAATACCGAAAGCCTAAGCCTGGATGAAGCCCGGCAGTACCAGCAACGCTACCAACAGGAGCTGGGCATTGTCACGCTACTGCCGCTATACGACGACTTTTCCGAATTAATAAACAACCTACACCCACTACTATGAAAATCAAAGCCGTTCACGTTCGTAAAGAAGACCTGGAACTTACTCGCCCGTACACTATTGCTTACAAAACGGTAGATTCGGTGAGCAACTGCATTGTAGAGATTGAAACCGATTCGGGTAAGATCGGCTACGGAGCGGCCAATCCCAGTAAACACGTATTAGGAGTAGATGCAGACGATACCGTAGCCGCCCTCAGTGAAGAAAACACCGAGTGGCTGATCGGCCAAGATATTCGAGAACTTCATCAGTCGGTGTACGAAGCCCAGTATCGCTTTGCTAAGCAACCGGGAGCCTGCGCCGCACTGGATATTGCCCTGCACGACCTATTTGCCCAGCAGCTCGAAATTCCTCTGGTAAAGTTTCTGGGGCAGAAGCACCAGTCGTTGCCTACATCCATTACTATCGGTATCAAGAACACGGAAGAAACCCTAGCCGAAGCCGACGAATACGTGGGACGGGGTTTTAAGATTTTAAAAGTGAAGCTGGGCAAATCAATGGCCGAGGATATTGAACGGCTAAAAAAACTGCGGGAGCGAGTGGGCAAAGACATTATCATTCGGGTAGACGCTAACCAGGGCTACACCATGCTGCAACTGGAAGATTTCTACTACGCTACCTTCGGGCCTAACATTGAGCTTATTGAGCAACCGCTGGCGGCCGATGCGGTAGACGATTCCCGGCATTTGCCCACCGAAATTAAGGATATGGTAGCCATGGACGAGTCGCTGGTGACCCCTGAGCACGCTCACTGGCTTACCTGCACCCCTCGAGCGTCGGGTATTTTTAATATTAAGCTGATGAAGTGCGGGGGTATTGGCCACGCCCGCGAAATTGCCAATATCGCCAAAAACGCTCAGGTAGATCTGATGTGGGGCTGCAACGACGAAAGCCGCATTAGCATTACCGCGGCCTTGCACTTGGCCCTGGCCACCAGTAACACCAAGTACCTGGACCTGGACGGTAGTCTTGATCTGGCCCGTGATGTGGTCACCGGAGGTTTTGAACTAAAGGATGGTATGATGAGCCTTACTGATCAACCGGGGTTGGGGGTGAAGAGGATAAATGGCTGATTTTTGCTTACTTAGGTAAACTCCAACCTTTGAAAAATTGTGTTTAAGAATATTGGCTATTTTTTCTTTTTTCTCCTACTAACTACTAGCCTCTCTGCGCAGTCATTAGACCAGTACGGAGGTTATACTGGGTTGGAAGGTACCGAAACCGGACAGTGGCATACTGATCGTATTGATGGTCGCGAGTGGTTTATTACTCCCGAAGGGAATGCGATGTACGTACTGGGTATTAACCATATTGATACGGACGATGACCAACAGCAAGTTCGCGGTAACCTAGCTCAGTGGAACTTCAACTCCAGCGGCTACGGTGCTCCCGTACCGGTAATTGAAGAATTCCCCGGCTTTATCAGCGTACGTTTGCACGATGCTCCTCACTGGCTACCCGCTGATCGGTTTGGTTTCACTGATGTATTTAGCGAGGAGTTTGCCGAACAGACCGAACAACTGATCCGGGAAAAGTGCCTGGTAGGAAAAGATAATACCCGGGTGATCGGTTACTCGCTTACGGATACTCCTCGCTACGATTTGGATATTGTCCGCGCCCGGCGGGGCACCGACTGGGTTTCTTCTATTCGGCAACTGGGACCTGAAGCAGCGGGAAAAAAGCGCTACGTAGACTTTTTACGGGAAAGGTATAAGGATGACTTTAGTAAATTTAAAACTGCTTACCGCCTGGAAAGCGTGAACTCCTTTGACGATTTGCATCACTATAGTTTCAAAAATTAAGAGCTAACCCGTCCGGCTATTCGTCAGGATGATGAAGCGTTTCTGGCTATCATTGCCGAAAAGATCTACCAACTTACCCGCGAATACTTTGACCAGCATCATCCAGGAGCACTGTTGCTAAGTGAGAAATATAAAATGCACGATCATCCTGAAGAGATTCTTAAATTGGCCGGTAAATACTTCGACATCATCTCCATCCAACCCGGTCCTACTACCGGCCCCGATGCCGGGCAAGGCCCTGACGAATCAGCATTTGATCCAGCGTACTGGAAGAACTTGTACGAACTAACGGGCAAACCCGTAATGATTATGGATCACGGCATATCATTTCATACATCGGAGTATCCGCGCACCCTGTGGCACCAGATTCATTCCCAAGAAAAGGCCGCCGGTTTTTACGATGAATACCTCAAGCAAGTAGTAAGCCAACCCTACATTATTGGGTACCTCAAATGTCAGTACCGTAGCCGCTACGACCCCCTGCGAACGCTGCTTAAGCAGGGGCTACTGGACATAGACGGAAATCCGTACGCTACTGTAACCGAACAAGTGGTTAAAACCAACCGGGCTGTTTATCAGCAGTTGTACCGATGATCATTTAAGAGCCAAGAAAGCTCAGTGGGAAGAGACGTTAGTTACTTCTCAACTGTCAATTATTAATTTTCAATTAGCGTTCTATTTTCGTTGACTGCCATCTAATCAGCATCCATTGCCCGCGTACTTTGCGGTATACGCTGGTATAGCGCAGGTTTACTGCGAACTCGGTTCCCCGGTATAGTCCCTTTACCCGCACCAAACCATCTACCAAAGCAGTTTTACCTAAGATCTGTACCCCCGGAGGCTGTTGAGGTTCAAATGCCTGATAAACAATAGTACCCGAGGCTACGCTGGCGACCATACCATCGGCGGACTCTTCCAGCCCGTTACTATGAATAAACAGCAGTTCCGGATGAAGTACCTTTCGCAAGGTCGCGGTATCCGCACTGATCATAGCATCAAATCGGGTACGTTCGGCTCTTTGTAGTGAAGAATGTAGCTGGGTTTGCCCATAACCAGTCTGAATGACGAAAACGGTGAACAGGAAAACGCGGATCAGTGATGATAAATACTTTTCTCCAGCCTTTCCCAGGCTGTAAATCTTGTACTGAGCGCTACGGTAGGCTGATATTTCTAAGGACATTATGGCTGGCTCTTTGGTATTTTCTTCAAATATAGTTTGTCTTACTTCTTCGGCGCTACCGATTATCGCCTCGTTGCTGAGGAGTGACTTATTTTTTTGTAAATTCGTCTGTTCAATTTGTTGTTAATTACACTATGATTGCCGAGAAAGATACTATCCTTAAACTAAAGCTGCCAACTGATCCGCGCTGGGTAGCGATGGCGGATGAGAATCTGGAAGAAATTCTGGTAGACCACGCCTACTGCGAACAAAAAGCTGCTTCTTCCTGTATCTCGCTGATTGTGCAGTTTTCTGACCGTCAGAAATTAGTAGATGTGCTTTCGCCCATTGTAGCCGAAGAGTGGGAGCACTTTCAGCGCGTAGTAGCGCAGATTCGTAAGCGAGGCTTTACATTAGGGCGCACCCGCACTGATGAGTACGTAGTAAAACTAGCCAAACACGAGCGCAAGGGTGGTCCGATTGAACGGCAGTTGATGGATAAACTGCTGATTAACGCCATGATTGAAGCCCGCAGTTGTGAGCGATTTAAGATACTTTGGAAGAATCTGGCTGATGAAGAGCTTAAAGCCTTTTACTACAACCTGATGGCTTCGGAAGCCGGACACTACGTTACGTTTATTAAGCTCGCCAAGGAATATATGCCCGAAGACGTAGTAAAAGCCCGCTGGAACGAATTTCTGGAGATTGAAGCCGATATTATCAAAAACCTGGAAGTACGTCCTGACCGTATGCACTGATGTAGGTTTCTAATTGCTTTTCCTGCTAACTCTACCAATTTTTTTGTCAATTTTGGCGTTTCGACAGAAATCATAAATAACAGCGATAGCCAGGTATCCGCTGCCCGAGGTTGGTACTTTCAAAAAACACCGGCTATCTTAGTAAAAACGGCGAATAATGAAACGTGGGTGGTACACCGGTACTTTAGGGAGCATTATAATGCTTCTGACTTCTTTGCTACCGCTCATGAGTTGGGGCCAGCAAACTATCACCCTGTACTACGATCAGGCGGAGCAAATTCCCAAAGAAACCTTTCAGGTGGACCCCAACAACCCTTCGGTGTTGGAAGGTAATTACACTGAGTTTTTCTACGATGGCTCCGTTAAGACCCGAGGCACCTATGAACAAAATCAGCCCAACGGCTACTGGGAATACTTCTACGAAAATGGCCAGCCTAAAATGCGGGGCGAACTAAGTAATGGTCAGAATCAAGGAGAATGGGAGTATTTCTACGAAAACGGTAGGCTGGAGATGAGAGGCGTAGTGGCTGGTAGTCAGCGTAAAGGCCCCTGGATATTCTACTACGAAAACGGGGCTTTAAAGAGTGAAGGTGTCTTTGATCAAGGAAGGAAGGCCGGACTATGGCAGGAGTACTACGAAGGAGGGCCATTGAAAATAAAAGCTACCTACCAGGGAGATTCTACCCAATATCAGGAGTTCTACGCCTCGGGGCAAACCCGACTGCAAGGTACCGAGGTGCTAGGGCAGCGGCAGGGCAGATGGAAACATTACTACGAAAATGGGCAGCTACAGGCCGAAGGCCAGTATGAACAGGGGCAGCAGCAAGGTCCCTGGAAGTTCTACTACTCTAACGGGCGACTCTCATCACTGGGTGAGTTTCTAGACGGTTCATCGGTAGGAAAGTGGACTTACTACTACGAAAACGGCAATATCAGCGCCGAAGGAGCCGAACGTGACGGAGTACGGGAAGGCTACTGGAAACTCTACCACAGCAACGGCGACTTTAAAGGTGAAGCAGTTTTCAATCACGGAGAGGGAGTGTATCGGGAATTCTACTCGGACGGTACGCCAAAAGTGGAAGGAAAGCTCGTCAACGGGGTGCGGCAGGGCAAGTGGCAGTACTTCTACCAGGATGGTGCTTTAGAGGGAGAAGCTGCATTTACCGATGGTAAAGGAATCTACGTAGGCTACTACCGAGACGGGGCGAAAAAAATGAAAGGTACAGTGAAAGATGGCGAACGAGTAGGGGTTTGGGAACTTTATCAACCCGATGGTCAACTAGCCGGATACTACCAAAGTGTGTATGAGAATGATCAGCCAGTATTTCAAGCCATAGACAACGAAGGTCAATCGGTAAAAAAGGATACTGTCGAGGTAGCTATTCGTAATCCTAACTATCTATACCGAAAAAAGAAAAGCCTGCGCTACTTTTCGCCCAAGATCAATGAGATGAAACGATTTATTTTAGGCGTAAACCCAGTAGCCCTACTGGTACATCGGCTACCAATTAGCTTAGAGTACTACATTCAGGAGAGACTAGGTCATGAGTTGGAAGTGGGGGTGTTTCGTGATCCGTTTTTCTCGCTAGACTCCGATATTGAAACTAATGCACCATACCGGCGAGGGTTCTTTGTGAACATCAAACAGAAATTTTACCACGACGATACCCGTTCCGGCATGTTTTATTTCGGACATCAATTGGGGTTGGATTACCTGTACCACTATGCTAATGTTGCTGAACTGGATGGTGATGGACAACCCACCGAAATTCCTCAAACTACTTTGCTATCTAAAGAGCAATCGTTTTCCTATTCGTTGTTGGCAGGTACCAGACTTATGAAGGATGCGGATTTGATACAGCCCCGGGCAGCTAAGGATAAAGTGGGCCGGGGACTTACCTTCGATTTGTTCTTGGGAGTAGGTATTGGCTATCGGGTAGTCAACCCCCAGTACGAACCAGAACCGTTGCACGATAGCGTCATGAATCAGATTGATCAGTCACGCCTTCACGTTCCCTTTTACGTGGGCACCACCATCGGTTATGTATTCTAAGTGGGTAGAAGTTAAAGGCTGGAAGTTCGAAATTTCGGGTAAAAATCAGATATTCATTGAAATTAAGAAATCTGACCAGTGACTGTGAACTAATAATCATCAAACAATTGAGCCATTGAGTAAAGAACCATGCCAGATATGAAGAAGACTGCTATTATCGGAGCCACTCCTAATCCAACTCGCTCTGCTTTTATTGCCGCCCGCATGCTGACCGATTACGGTCATCCGATAGTACCGCTCAGTATCAAGCGAGGTTCCGTAGCGGGAGTAGATCTAATAGATTTGCGTCAAAAACCTAATTTAGAAGACATAGATACTGTTACACTGTACCTGGGTCCCCAGCATCAGCCCGAGTGGTACGAATATTTACTCAGCCTTCGACCCAACCGTTTTATTTTTAATCCGGGTACCGAAAATCCTGAGTTCTATCAGCTTATTGAGGATCAGAATATCGAGGCTATTCAGGACTGCACTTTGGTAATGCTCCGGTCAGGAACTTACTAAGACTATATTTTTGTTTTCTTGCTGAAAATCAGATACTTAGATAATTTCACGCTACCCCTTCAGTTAGCTTTGCTTTTATGATCGAAAAGCGAGTAGAAAAACCGTAAAATTATCGTAATTTTGACTATTACAATCATCCATTATATGAGCGAAAATACCGATACTAATTCTCTGGCTAATGTTAAAGCAGGCGAGTACTCAGCCAACAACATTCAGGTGCTAGAGGGACTGGAAGCAGTACGTAAACGTCCGGCCATGTACATTGGCGATGTCAATACCAAAGGGTTACACCACATGGTGTATGAGGTGGTTGACAACTCCATTGACGAGGCTTTGGCCGGCTACTGTGATAAAATTGACGTTATCATTCATGAAGATAATTCTATTACCGTAACCGACAACGGTCGGGGTATTCCCACAGGTATTCACGCCAAAGAGAATCGCTCAGCGCTGGAAGTGGTGATGACCGTGCTGCACGCCGGGGGTAAATTTGATAAAAACACCTATAAAGTATCGGGCGGATTACACGGAGTAGGGGTTTCCTGCGTGAACGCCCTTTCCGATGAGCTAACCGCTACCGTATACCGAGAAGGTAAAATTCACGAGCAAAAGTATTCGCGGGGAGTGCCGCTGTTTGATGTGAGGGTGATTGGTGAAACCGATCACACTGGCACCACAGTGCATTTTCATCCCGACGATGAAATTTTTAACGTCCACGAGTACAAGTACGAAACTATCGCCTCCCGCTTGCGCGAACTGGCTTTCTTGAATGCAGGAATCCGGATCACACTTACTGACCTGCGTGACAAAGATGATGATGGCAATCCGGAGAATGATGAGTTTTACTACGAAGGCGGTTTACTGGAGTTTGTAGACTACCTGGACAATAACCGGGAGAAGCTCATTCCAGAGCCTGTCTACATTGACAACGAGCGTAATGGCGTACCAGTGCAGGTAGCACTGACGTATAATACCTCTTTTGCTGAAAACGTAGTATCCTACGTTAACAATATCAATACCATCGAGGGTGGCACTCATGTATCAGGCTTCCGCCGAGCGCTCACCCGTACTCTGAAGAGCTATGCGGATCGATCTGGTCTGCTGGACAAGGTAAAAGTTGATATCAGTGGCGACGACTTTCGGGAAGGGCTTACGGCGGTAATCTCGGTAAAGGTGGCTGAGCCTCAATTTGAAGGGCAAACCAAAACCAAACTGGGTAACTCCGATGTGATGGGAGCGGTAGAGTCTTGTGTAGGTGATGCCTTAGCCACTTACTTGGAAGAACACCCGAAAGAATCCAAAACTATTATCAATAAAGTAGTGCTGGCGGCTCAGGCTCGGCACGCCGCTCGTAAGGCACGAGAGATGGTACAGCGCAAAAACGTGCTTACTGGTACCGGCTTACCCGGTAAACTAGCCGATTGCTCCGACAATGATCCCGGTAATTGCGAACTCTACCTTGTAGAGGGAGACTCAGCTGGGGGAAGTGCCAAGCAGGGACGGGAGCGAATGTACCAGGCTATTCTTCCTTTGCGTGGAAAGATTCTGAACGTAGAGAAAGCCCAGGAGCACAAAATCTACGATAACGAGGAGATCAAGAATATTATCACTGCGCTGGGCGTATCCTTTGGCACAGAAGAGGACGACAAGGCGCTGAATATGGAGAAGCTTCGCTACCATAAGATCATTATCATGACCGATGCAGACGTAGACGGTAGCCACATCCGTACGCTAATTCTGACTTTCTTCTTCCGCTACATGCGCGCACTTATTGAAAGTGGTTACCTGTACATTGCCTTACCGCCCCTTTACCTAGTGAAGAAAGGGAAAGAGGAACGCTACATCTGGACCGAAGAAGAGCGAGAAATCGCCGTGAAAGAGCTGGCTGGCGAAGGAAAGATTGAGTCGGTATCGGTGCAGCGCTATAAAGGTTTAGGTGAGATGAATCCTGAGCAGTTGTGGGAAACTACCATGAATCCGGAAACCCGAAGCCTTAAGTTAGTTACTATTGAATCGGCTGCTGAAGCTGACCATTTATTTTCTATGCTCATGGGCGACGACGTAGCTCCCCGCCGGGAATTCATTGAGAAGAACGCTAAGTACGCTAATGTGGATATCTAAGGTGACATAGAAGTCGAAAGGGATTGACTGGTAACTCGGTGATTTTAGAATAAACTTATTTAAACTTTACAAGAAGCTATCTGTCTAAGGTGGATAGCTTTTTTGTTTTTCAACCTTGGTATTTTTTGCAAACTGAGGCTGTAGTGGGTAAGTTAGTACTGTAGACAGCAAACCCATCGACGTATATGTTAGTAAAAGACCGAGTATCCTCTTCCATTGCTACCAGTGATTTTATCAGCCGCGATCTGAGTTGGCTAAAATTCAACTATCGTGTGCTCGATCAGGTGAAGAAACCATCTAGAAAGATTTTTGAGAAACTGAAATTTTTAGCTATAACCTCTTCCAATCTAGACGAATTTTTTATGATTCGGATAGGTAGTCTATATAACTACATTGATTACGGTAAAGAGCGAATTGACTACTCTGGATTGCGCGAGAAGCCATTTCGGAAAAAATTATTACAAGAAACTCAGCAATTCTTTCAGGAGCAGAACCAGTACTACACCGAGAAATTGGTGCCTCAGTTTGAGAAGAACCACTTCAGCATTGTAAAAGACCTCACTAAACTATCAGACAAACAACGGCAGAATCTGGAGGAGTACTTTAATGTGACTATCTATCCTATGCTTACTCCTATGACCTACGATAGTTACCATGCCTTCCCAACACTGATGAACAAACTGTTGATCTTTGGGATAGTGACCCGCGATCCTAACGATAAGAAAGATAATAAGAAACTATCCTTCGTTCAGATTCCTCAGAACCTGCCTCGCTTCTACGAAATTGATGAAGAGGATCATATTGTATTTATTCCCATCGAAGAGATTGTTCGAGCGTATATCCATCGTTTGTTCCGCAATATAAATATCCAGTCGGTCAACCTGTTTCGGATTACCCGTAACGGAGACTTTACGCTAGATGAGAGTGACGACCTGGAATCTTCATTTGTGGAGGAAGTACGGCGAAAGCTTAAAACCCGCAAAACCGGGCGAGTAGTGCGTATAGAAGCCGAAAACGGCTACAGTAGCTGGATGATGCGGCAACTCATTAACCGCTGGAGTATTGATAAGGATAATCTATTTGAAGTAGAGCCGGGTGGCTTGATGGATTTCACTTCACTCTGGCAGATTGTAAAACATCCCGACTTCCGGAACCGGGCTCCCAAGCCTAGTCCCCCGGTACCACCGGTCACCTACCCTGAAATGGGTAACGAAGACATATTTGAAGTGCTAAAGCACCGCGATATTCTGCTACACCATCCCTACAACGATATTGAGCCTTTGCTCGACCTGATTGAAAAATCAGCCGAAGATCCGGACGTACTAGCAATTAAACTGACTATTTACCGGCTAGCCTCCGAATCGCGGATTACGGCGGCCCTGCTTAAAGCAGCCGAAAACGGTAAGCACGTATCAGTACTATTTGAACTGAAAGCCCGCTTCGACGAAGAAAACAATATGCGAGAAGCCCAGCGACTACATAAAGCGGGCTGTTTCGTGATTTACGGTGTAAGCAGTATAAAAACCCATACCAAGTTATTATTGATCGTTCGGAAGGACGGTAAGCAAGTGACGCGCTATGTGCACATGTCGAGCGGTAACTATAACGAGCAAACGGCCAAGCTTTATACTGACTTAGGATTGTTAAGTACCAATGAAGTATACGCTCACGATGTGTCGGAGTTCTTTAACGTAATCACCGGTCATTCTTCTCCTACCGATTATCAGTACCTGATTACGGCCCCACGTGATATGCGGGAGCAATTAGTTACTCTTATTCGTCAAGAGGCGAAGAATGCCCAAGAAGGACTGTCTTCGGGTATCGCCATCAAAATAAACTCGCTAGAAGATCGGGAGGTGATCAGTGAACTATATAAAGCCTCTCAGGCTGGAGTACCAATTAAACTAATTGTCCGGGGTATCTGCTGCCTGCGTCCTGGGCGCGCAGAGCTAAGCGAAAATATATCGGTGCGCTCCATTGTGGGGGATTTTCTAGAACACTCCCGTATCTACTACTTCCACAATAATAACGAACCTAAAATCTACAGTGGCAGCGCTGACGTAATGGTGCGCAGCTTTGACCGAAGACTGGAATCATTGTTTCTGGCCGTAAATCCTACAGTGAAAAAACAGATGATGAATATTCTGGG
Source organism: uncultured Flammeovirgaceae bacterium (assembly GCA_937884755.1). Lineage (GTDB taxonomy): Bacteria > Bacteroidota > Bacteroidia > Cytophagales > Cyclobacteriaceae > Tunicatimonas. Next base: position 16,520 of record CAKZYJ010000469.1, on the reverse strand, counting down.
GTATAATTTACGAGATAATGTAAACACCTACCTAATGCAGGAAGACGGTAGTTACCAGGTACGGGAAAGAGGGAAAGAGGCAGCATTCGACATCCACAAGGAGTTTTTCCGCGTTACCCGCGAGGAGTTGGAGAAAGTTGAATTATTCTGAATCGTTATTTCCATTTACCTGAAGGTGGGAGTGTACTTTAGGTAATCTCAGGCAGAAAGTAATGTATCCGGCTCCCGATTCTATGGCAATATCTCCTCCCATACGGCGTAGGGCGTAGCGGGCAGCGTAAAATCCTAACCCGTGATCATCCGGCTTGTCACTGCTTCGGTAAAACATTTTAAATAAGTTATCCAGCGTTTCAGTCGGCAGTAGTAAACCATACTGTTTGAGTCTGATAATATCATAATCAGTAGTTTCCTGGTGTTTTACAAAAACATCAACCACTCGATGCGGCTTCTCCCTGCTAAACCGGTAGGCGTTGGTAATAATTTTTTCAAGGGCGGTGGTTAGCAAAAAAGAGTCGGTGTACACCTGAAAAGTCGAGGGAGTGTTTAGCTGGAAGCGAGCTTGAACGCTTTCGGAATGGTTAGCCTGGCTGTCTTGGTAGTTTCTAATAAATCCATTGAGGTTTATTTGGGCTAAACTGGTGCGATGGTTATGAATCCCCGAAATTTCCAGTAATTTTTCCAGCATGGTTAGCATAGATTCTGCTACATGGTTCACTTGGGTAAAATATTGTTTTGAATGCTCTTCCTGCCCGTCGAGTACGGCTACATTACAAACTCCCCGAATGGTAGCAATGGGACCTAAAAAATTATGATAAGCTTTGTACAAAAAAATTTCAATATCCTGGTTAGCCATCTCTAGTTCTTGGTATAGTTTAGAAACTGCAATAGGTTGTGCGATGGGATCTTTTCCCGATTCAGCCGAAGAATGAAGGAATATAGGCTCAGCAACTTCTAAAGGTTTATTCAAGATACAATCTGGCAACAATAAGGCACCTGGAGTGAAGACTACCTTCCGGTAATGCCACCATAGCATTATCGGTATCCAAACCAAGCAAAGTATCCCTATGTACCAGAAACCACCCTTCAGCAACGAAGAAGTTTGCAAAATCCACTGTAGGTTGGTTGGCAAAGAGTTAACTTTGGTAAGTAATAGGAAAGTGTTGGTGAAAATTATGGTATTCATAGTGATTCTTGGAGAATATTTTTTTCTTAACTCTACCGTTTTACTATTTTTAGGATAATAGTGGTGCGAATCTGAAAAATTATAAGGAGTATAAATTAATTATTCGGCAGAGAGAGCATCGTACTAGACGCATTGAAGAAAATACTCGGTAAACAACCTCTAACATATCTATGTACGCATGAAGCGGCTAGCTCTTTTAGTCATTATCATCACGCTCCCAATCATTACCTACTACCAGTACCAGAAGTTCCGGCGCTTTAATCCTCCCTCAGCTTATGATTATGTTGCCAGCGATAGTATCGACGTGTATTACCACAGCCCTGAGGCACTACAGCACTACTACGAAAATGTATTCGAAATCGGGGCCTTCGCTCGCCGACTTTGGCACAACGAGGGTATTGATGTTCGCTATCCCGACCAAAGCAATTCTGAGGCAATGCAAGCTTCTCAGTATTACCAGCAACTATTAAAAACTACTGCCTATCTGGAAGATCGTTTGATTCACTCCCAGCAACTAAAGCAGGTTGGATTCGGTAATAGTGAAATTAAAACGATGGAAGATAATGATTGGTCTCCTGAGCAATTTCAGCTAATGCGCCAGCAACGACTACTAGATCTAAAGCGGGGAGATGAGGGGGCGGCAGTCTGGAGACTACAGGCTTTATTGCTCGATCATGGACACGATATTCCGGTTGATGGTATATTTAACAATATTACTGAACAAGCCCTGAAGGATTTTCAGCAGAATGAAGGGCTTTATCCCTCCGGTCAAGTGGACGAAAGTTCGCTGAGAAAGCTGCTAAAAATGTAACATAGAAAACATAATAAATGCCCTATCAACTACCAATAGCATGAGCGAAAACAAGAAAAAAGCTACCCCGGCCGCAGCTGGCGACCCGAAGATAGAAGCCATTAAAGACATCATTTTTGGCGATACCATTAAAGAAATAGAGCAGGAGTTTGATGATACTCAGTCACTCATTCAGCAGCATAAAGCGGCGGTAGAGCAGCAACTGTCTACACTGAAAAGTACGATGGATGAGATGGTGAAGGAGCTTCGTCAGGATTTGGACAAGCACGTAGCCACCCTTAAAGAAGAAATGACGCAAAAGTTTGGCGAATTACAGAATAGCTCAGCCGATCGCTCTGCTTTGGGAAAGATGCTGGAGGATATTGGTAAAAAACTACAATCCTGAGGACACTCTAGCGGCACCCTGTTTTAAACATAAACCCAAAATTTGTATTTTAAGGCTTAGTTCGTAAGTATTGTAAACAGTAGCCCTCGCCATGAATATGCCGGAAGAAGCCGTGGAACCTAAAAGCAACTTTGAGCAATTACGAAAGCTGTTGCTGGAAGACGAACAAAAAGAGCAAAAGCAACTAGCCCAGCAGGTAGTAGAACTTCACGATGATATTAACACCCGCCAGCGGTTGCAGCAGAAGGTAGATCCCATCATTGACGATAAGCTAAACTATTTGCGAGAGCATTTCCCGGAGCTGTTTGGGTCGGTTCTAACCCAGACAATCAAGCGGCAAATTCGAGAGTCACGCGGCGAAGTAATAGATGCTCTCTATCCGATTATGGGCACGCTAGTCAAAAAATATATTGTAGCAGAGATCGCGGTAATGTCGGAAAAGATCGACCAACAGCTAGATCAGGCCTTCTCCTGGGATATGTGGAAGCATCGGTTCCGGGCCTGGGTTACCGGTGAATCGTTGGGGAAAGAAATTATTGTGCAAGCCATGCAGCCTACGATTGAGGAGGTTTTCGTAATTGAGCAGGACTCAAGTATACTGTTGGGGAGCTATTCGCGCCAGAATATTCTAGATCGTGACATGATTGCCGGTATGTTGACTGCCATTCGAGGGTTTGTGAAAGAAGCCTTTGCCAAAGAGCATCAGAGCCTGGAGGTGGTTGAATACGAAACTTATAAGATTCTGATCAAAAACTTTCAGACCTTCTACATAGCCGTTACCGTGTCGGGAGTGATTACTGCCGCTTTTAGACAGCAACTGGACGACAAGGTGCTCGATTTTGTTCATAAGGTAATGAATCCGACTCAGTACGAAACGACTCATCGAGGAGAAAGCGACTATCTATCAGAACCGCTACGGCGCTATTTTACTCAGGCTGCTAATGACCCTAAGTAAGAAAGTGATATTGCTGGGACACTACGGGGTGGGAAAAAGCTCGCTAACCCGAAGGTTTGTGCACCGGAAGTGCTCCGATCAGTATAGTACCACCATTGGGGTCAATATTGAAAAGAAGGTAGTAGCGCTGGAAGGGGTAGAGGTATCCATGATTATCTGGGACATCGCCGGAGAATCTTCTCATCAGAAGGTGCCTCAATCGTACAAACTGGGAGCGCACGGAGTTATTTATGTAGTGGACTTGACCCGCCCCGCCACTTACGAGCAACTGGACACTGAAATAATTAACCTGAAAAAATACCTGCCCAACGTGCCAGTACTAGTAGTGGGCAACAAGAAAGACCTATTCACCGAAAAAGAACGAACCGATATTATCAAGCAGCTACCTTTGTCTCCATTCGCTCTTTCTAGTGCTAAGACTGGCGAAAATGTAGACGTAATATTTACCGAACTGGCCCAAAGGATGGTATGAACAATTCGCTCGTACGAGAAAAACTGGCGTATTTCCACCAACGTTCTCAGTATGTGGTCTTTACAGTTGAGGGCGAAGTGAAAGAGTCGTGCCAAACTTTATTTGAAATCCCTTTAGCAACTTCCGTTTATCAGAGCATTCCGTTCATGGAAGCCATGCAGGAGGCATTTGCCCAGCTACTCGTGGGAAACGATGTATCCTTTTTATGTATAATAACTTCATTGTTAGGCCTGTAGTTGTACTTTATTTTCTTTATCAATCGAGTATCAGAGGAAATTTTAAAGTGGTTTATCTACGATCTCACTGAGTTTTACTCCTACCTTCAACCCTGGCAGCAGGAACGAAACGAGCAAGCCATTGCCGGCGAATACCTTCGGCTTCAGCAACGAGCTGCTGCTCTTGAAAAGGAACTTCTGCGGTATCAGAACGAAGAGCTACAGCGGATAGAGCAGATGAAATCTGATTTCTTTACCCAGGTGAGCCATGAGATGCGCACTCCTCTGCATAGTATTGTGGGGTTGGCTCATTTACTAACCGAGCAGGCGGGTCCTTCAGTAAATACTTCAGTGCAAGCCTTAAAAACTACTGCTCAACATCTTACCACCATTGTCAACGATGTGCTGGATTGGGCTAAGTTGGAAAACAGTACTATTGAGATTCGTCCGGCCCCATTCCAAATTCGGACACTGGTACAGAGCGTAGCTGAGGCATTCCACTTCGGTTGTAAGGAAAAGGGTGTCAATCTGTTGGTTCAAATAAGCAATTTGGTGCCCGACTGGCTAGTTGGAGATGCTACTCGGTTGGCTCAGGTACTGTACAACGTGTTGGGCAACGCAGTAAAATTTACTGAGCAAGGCGAAATAAAGCTTTTGGTAGATACTACCTTGGACGCAACCCAATCGGTAGCTCAACTTCGCTTTTCGGTTTCCGATACCGGTATCGGAATGACGAAAGCAGAACAGAAACGTATTGCTAACCCCTACATCCAAGCTAACGAACAGATTCATCAGTACTACGGAGGTACTGGCTTAGGGCTAAGTATTGTTCAAAAATTGGTAGAACGGTTTGATGGTACCTGGGCTATTGCCAGTCAGCCTCAACAAGGAACCACGGTCACCATCAATCTTGCTTTACCACTAGGGGAAGCACCGGAGAATGAAACTGATTCTCAGCAACCGGCTTTTCAAAGTATCCAAAAAGTGCTGGTAGCCGAAGACGATGCAATTAATCAGAAAGTAGTAACTCAGTTGTTAACCCAGTGGGGGTTGCACGACATTGTGGCCGAAAATGGCACCCAAGCTTTGCATCAACTACGAACAAAAGCCTATGATTTGTTGATATTAGACTACCAGATGCCTGAAGTAGATGGAGCTGAAGTTCTGAAGACTTTGCATCAGGAGCAACGACTAGTTCCCACTATCGTAGTATCTGGGAATGTTCATCAAGTTGCTTTACCTTCCTCGATTGAAGGAGTAATTCTTACCCTGTCTAAACCTATTCTCCCCCAAACGCTACTGGAAAAAATGCTGCTTCTTGATCGTGATATTTCTTCTTCAATAAACCTTGAGTACCTTAAGCAAATCACCGGTAACCAACTAGATTTAATGATTGATCTGATAGATACCTTTGAGCAGCAAGCCCCGCTGGCTATTGAAAAAATACGGCAGGCCTGGCAGAAAAATGATTCGCAGCAACTTAACCGAGCTGTTCATAAAGCCAAACCAGGCTTTCAGTACATAGGAGCAACTAAAGTTGAGCATCTACTTAGTCAGTTAGAGGATTATTACGAACAATCGGAACGGACCCAGCCTGATAAATCTATTATTGACCAATTGGAAGAGTTGACTCAGGAAGCTATTTGGCACTCGCGACAGGCCCGTCAACGCATCTCGCTTCAGGGAGATAATAAAGTCTCAAAAAATCGACCAGAAAAATAGAAAAAAACGTATATTAATTTAGAAAACACCTTCAATCTAATCTGAATAGTTACCTTATGAGTGCAGCCCGGAAGCTTAGTTGTGCGGTAGTTGACGATGATGCCATGACGTTGAAGATCATGGAGGCACTGGTTAAGAAAACTGATTCACTACATTTAATAGGCTCTTTTCAGGATCCGGTAGCGGCTGCAAATGCTCTTCAGCAATCACCCGTAGATCTATTGTTCCTGGATGTAGAAATGCCCGATATGTCGGGGTTAGAGCTTATAAAAACGCTAAATCCTAAGCCACAGATTATTATTATCAGTAGCAAAAAAGAGTACGCCCTAGATGCCTTCGATTACGAAGTTACCGATTATCTACTTAAGCCAGTAGCTAGCTACGCTCGCTTTTTGCAGGCAGTACAGCGAGTCCAACTGAAGTACGAGAAAAGCAATGTTGCCCCTTCATCCACAAAACCCGAACATATTATACTGAAGGTAGACTCTTTATTGGTAAAATTTTATCTAAAAGACATTAATTGGATTGAAGCATTTGGGGATTACGTGCGCGTAAAAACTGCCGACAAACTACATACGGTATACGCTACACTGAAGTCAGTAGAAGATACTTTACCTCAGGGAGAGTTTCTACGGGTACATCGTTCTTACATTGTTCGGGTTGATAAAATCGTCAATATTGATCAGAGCAACCTACAGGTAGAAAATAAAATTATTCCTGTCAGCCAGTCGTACCGCAAAAAGCTACTGGAAAGCATCACCACCCTGTAAGTGATAGTGTTCAGGCGGCGGCCGTATGGTATTCAAAATTACCATACAAATTACTAGAACCCCTTAAATCATACATTAACACTACAGCTATTATATTTGCAGCATGAAAGTGACCGAACATCTAGCTCAGGCTACGGAAACGCTGTTTACTATTGAGATTCTTCCTCCCAAAAAAGGTGAAGATATTCATACACTGTTCCGGCACATTGATACGCTGATGGAGTTCAAGCCAGCCTTTATTGACGTGACTTATCATCGCGAGGAGCATGTCTACAAAGAAATGGGCAACGGGATGCTGAAGAAGTATGTCACCCGTAAACGCCCTGGCACGGTAGGTATCTGCGCGGCTATCCAGAACCGTTATCACGTGGATACCATCCCCCACGTTATTTGCGGTGGGTTTTCGCAGGAGGATACGGAAAATATGCTGATTGATCTAGATTTTCTGGGTATTCATAACGTACTGGTGCTACGGGGAGATCCGGTAAAAACCGAACCTGGTTTTGTGCCTCACCCCGAAGGCCACTGCTACGCTAACGAGCTGATCGAGCAGATTACCGGCATGAACCAGGGAAAGTATCTATACGAAGAGTCTGTGTCTACTCCTACCGACTTCTGTATTGGTGCGGCGGGCTATCCCGAAAAACACTTTGAGTCGCCCAATCTGGATACAGATTTATATTACCTGAAACAGAAAGTGGAAGCCGGAGCTGAGTTTATTGTAACCCAGATGTTCTTCGATAACCGGGTGTACTTCAATTTTGTGGAACTCTGTCGAGCTAATGGTATCAATGTGCCTATTATTCCCGGCTTAAAACCTATGGCTACGCTTAATCACTTGACAGCTTTGCCGAAGTATTTCTTTCTGGATATTCCCGAAGATTTGCGAAAGGAAGTGGCCAAATGTAAAGATAACAAACAGGTCCGTGAGGTAGGTATTGAGTGGTGTGCTCAGCAGTGCCGCGAGCTAAAAGCCGCCGGAGTGCCTTGCCTCCACTTCTATACCATGAGCAAATCAGAAATGGTGCGTCGTGTAGCCGAGCAGGTGTTTTAATGAACACTCTTTACCCCTTAATTAGTTATCAAGCATGATCTCAAGATCATTTTGTTCTCCTACTACAAGATTGGCACATATGGAGGGGGCACAGTTAAATTCCTGATCTATTATAGTTAAAGTAAGGCTAGTAAGATTCTCATCATATGAAATCGGAAAGTAAAATCTGCCCTCTTCGTCGGTGACATCGGATAAACGAAGTATTTCTGTATCAGTAGCAAATCCGGTAACTATTACTTCAATCCCAGCTCGTTCATTTGCCAGTTGGTCTTTAACCACTCCAAACACGTAAGTCGGGCATACGATAGAAACTGTTATACTATGTGTTTTTTCCGGCTCGAGCGAATCTGAAGGAAAAACTTGAGGAGGATCGCACCAGAACTGATTACTTTCTAGAGTATTGATTACATTTTCTACACGAACTCCGTAATAAAATACGTCTTTGTTCCGCTCAATTGCCAGAGTAAATCTTCCTAAACTGTCGGTAGAAGTTTCGTGGGTAGTAATGATTTGCTCATTACCTGCTCCCCAAGTACCCCATAGAAATCCCTTTCGCTCCTTAAAACCATGAACAGTAATTAATTGGTTGACTACCGGCTGGTTACTATCTGCCCGAATCATCACTCCTTCAATGTGGGTACTGCCCCAATCTTCTGAGCAGCCACTGAGAACAACTAGACTAACGAACGCAAATTTGATTTGGTTTTTGAAGTTGTGAAGATTACTGAAAGCAATTAATCGAGTATCATCCTTTAGTATCGCCATGCTGGTTAACAGTCTTTTTACAAAACTAAAAAAGAGGAAGGTTATTTATGCTTCAACCACCACTGTCTCCGAAATTTTGTCGTGGGTGGTTTGTCGATTTCGGTCCCAGAAGTACTGCAAAAATCCGTAGAGCAGAAAGGCGGCAGAAGAAGTGTAGCCAGTAGCTCGTTCCAAACTAGACCAGAAGGTAAACGAAGCGCCGTTAATCTTAGCGGCTTTAATATGCAACAGTCTTTTTCCGGGAGTTTGCCCGTCCCACTGCCAAGTAAACAGCGCAAAGTACAGAAACGCACCTAAGAAACGACCTAGCAGGCTTACCGCGTCGTTTAGGTCGTTAACAGGCCGGAACAGCGTGGAGGTCATCTGGTCGGCCTGTTCGGTTAGCAGGCCGTATTGGTCAGGGCTAATAAGCTGTACAATCCAGCTAATAAACCAGCCTGTTGCTAGCACTAAAGGCAGGTACATCAGAATATATAGATACACCACCATATAGCGGTTAAACTGGCGTCGCACTTTCAGATCTACTTCGTACGAAGCTAGTTGGCGGTCGGCCAGCAGTACGTTACGCCTTATCATTCGCCGCCCTTTTCGTAGCGACTTTCTCATTCGCCCGCGGATAATCCAGAAAGCGATCATGAGTGGCAAAATTAACCATAGCATGTTGGTGCATAAGATAATAATGATCCAATCCAAGATGAAAGCGCTAGCCCGGCGGGAAAAAGAAGCCAGCTGGGCCTCCTGAAGATCATCGCCCACCTTAAGTGGTAGTATCTCGAGTTTCTTGGGTCGTAAGGTAGAGTCAGTAGCCATAACGTGACAAAGATACGACTGATGACATTTTTTTACATCTATTTACCGGAAGATGACACCAAACCTTAGGATTCTTAGCTTCTTGAAGCTGTGTAAAAATTCCTATAAGCAGTTCATTAAGCACCGGTCATTTGGCAAGGTGCTTTCTTATTTTTCTTCGGTAAGAAATGGAGAGGGAATTGCCGAAGGTTTGCTAGCCGCTACTGAGACTTCTCTTAACGTAAAACAAACTCTACTTTGGTCAATATTCTTGTAATCCAGTTTTACAAAACCGTATTTGGGATTGAAGTAAGCCGTTAAATTAGTGCTGCCAATGCTACTGCTGGCTTCTGCTTCAACTACTAAACACTCCAAACTACCAAGCCCTGAATCAATCTTCTTCCGATCTGTAATACGATATGTACATTGATTATTGATACTTCCTTTCCAGGTTTTCCATCGTTTATCACCCCAACCACTTCCGATAGATAAAGAGTAATTCCACTCATTTCCCATTTCGTAAGGAGTCTGAATAAACGGAAAAGGGTTGAGTTCTAGTATTCTAAAGTAGTTACCTCGCGGAGGATATATCCAAACGTTCTTTTTGTTTTCTACTATGCCGGTCAGGTTGCTATGTAATACTTTTCCTTCACTGTTTAGATATTCATATCTCAGCGGCGTTTGTTCGTATACTTCAACTCTTTTTTCTACTATTAATTCAATCTGGCTTATGGTTTTAGTATTGGTTGAATCAACTGGAATCAAAGTCCAATAAGGCTGCCATTTGTTAGGGTTCCGATTCTCACAAACCCGCATATTTTGATTATCAGCAGTAAAAAACTCGTAATTATAAGCGAACTGCCGACCAATTTTGAAGATCAAATTATCTTCTGAATAGGTATGGTCACTGTACTGAGTAGAGTCAAAGTTCTCGAAGAAAATGCCTTCCCGCTCTACAAATTGATAACTATCAGGTTGGTTAGTCGGCGTACTTTGGCAGCCTACTGCAAGAATTATCCACCAATGCATTTTTGCTTTCATTCGACTACATTTTCAATACTGCAATTTAGTAGAGCCAACCCTGACTTTCTAGGTCATTATACTTAAGATATCTTTTTCAAGGGATACCCTACAAATCGGGAATTAAGGTTATCTTCTTGTTTACATTTCTGCTACCTTTGCGCCAAAAAAATATCAAACAGCATGACCCATGATATTCACGTAACCTCTGAGATTGGCCGCTTGAGGCGGTTGCTTATTCACAGTCCTGATGCCGGAATAGGCAAGATTGTTCCTCGTATTAAAGACCAGTTATTATACGACGATATTGTCTACTTAAAAAAGATGCAACAGGAGTATGGTGAGTACCTGCGCGTGCTGCTGTGTTTTCTTGATCCCGAGAAAATACAAGGCAAAGCCAATGATGCCGAGTATCAGACTTCGGTAAAGAATAACCGCTTTGAGTCGGATAAGGTACTGAATGTAGAGCAGATGTTGGTGCGCATTCTTCAATACGAAGACATCAAATATCTGCTGGTCCCTTCGGTATGCGCTATAGAAAAATGTGGACTTCGCACGCAGAAACAACTGTTGGGCATGGCTCCTGAAACGCTTGCCTCGGTACTAATCACTGGTATTTTGAAGGATCAAGAGGGTCGGGAAGTTATTCTGTTTCCTCCGGTTCCCAATCTGATTTTCACTCGTGATATTGGCATTACCATTCATGACCATATTTTATTGAGCAAACCTTACGAAGATGCCCGTGATCGGGAAGCAATAATCTTTAAATATATTGCTCATTTTGAATTGTTACGTCAGAAAACCAGCCAGGAAGCCGACGAACTAGCACATCAGGTGATTGAATTACAGGAGCCAAATCTCTTTTATATTTCCAGCGAGGAAGAAACTCAGCAAAAGGTGGTCACTATCGAGGGTGGCGACGTAATGATGATTAGTCCGGGACATCTGCTAGTAGGATTGAGCGAGCGTACTTCTTTACCAGCGGTAGAGCAGTTGGTAGAGCGGTTGTTTCAGCGAGATCTTATCCAGAGGGTTTCGGTGGTCAAGATTCCTCGTCGCCGGGCCTACATGCATATCGATACGGTATTTACCCAGGTAAAAAGAGATATCTGGATCGTATTCAGCCCTTTTACTAAAGAAGAAATTAATCGGAACCGAGGTTTTAATGTGGCTGGCGCTATTCAGGGGCAGAGGAATATTGAGCCAACCCACGATGTAGAAGTGGTGCAGTTTATTCGCCAGCAAGAAGCCGGTGGTTCGTATAGCATACTGACTAATCGTATGGATTACCTAGACGATCTGCTGGAGCAAATCAGTCGGGAAGACTTTGGTGCAACGAAGTGTGAGGTGATTCCTAGTGCCGGTGGTCAGTTTCCGTACAGCGAGCGGGAGCAGTGGACTGATGCCTGTAATTTTTTAGCGGTACGTGAAGGAGTGATTATTGGTTACGACCGTAATATTAAAACTGAAGAAGAGTTTCGTAAGCGAGGCTTCGCCGTAATGCGCTCAATGGAAATTATCGAGCAGGTAGAACAAGGAAAGTCAGTTGACGAAGTAGTAACCGGTGATACGTTAATTTTGCTACCTTCCGGAGAATTATCTCGCGCCCGGGGAGGAACCCACTGCATGAGCATGCCTCTTTTGCGCGATGATTTGAATGCTTTGGTGTGACAGGGCAAGGAGCCGGGTGCTTGGAGCAAGAAGTAAAGATAACAGGTACGTAATATCTGATGTTAGGCACCACGTACTAAGCCCCAAGCAATAATAGCAATTGAACAATTTAGCCATCGCTCGACGATCCGATGAAAGATAATCAACAACTAACAGATACTATTTTGATGATCCGGCCGGTGAAGTTCGGGTACAATGTGGAAACAGCGGAGAATAATCATTATCAGCGAGAGTTAAGCGAAGTAGCCCCGGCAGAAATTCAGAACCGTGCTTTGTCTGAATTCAATCAATTTGTCGATACGCTCACCCAGCGAGGGGTGAAAGTGATTGCCATAGACGATACAGCCGAGAAAGAAACCCCCGACTCTATATTTCCTAATAATTGGATATCGTTTCATCAGGACGGTACGGTAGTGACCTACCCTATGTGGGCACCCAACCGCCGGAAGGAGCGGCGGGATGATATTCTATCTGCTCTCATTAAAGAACACGGCTACGCCATCCGTCGGAAAATTGACTATTCGTACTTCGAGGTAGAGGAAAAATTCCTGGAAGGAACCGGTAGCATGGTGCTCGACCGGAAAAACCGTATTGCCTACGCCTGTGTGTCGCCCCGTACCCATCTACATTTGTTATCAGAGTTTTGTCAGGAGTTTGGCTATCGGCCGATCGTATTTATTGCCTCTCAGATGATTGACGGAGGGTTTGCCGAAATTTATCATACCAACGTAATGATGAGTATTGGGGAAGATTTCGCCATATTTTGTGCCGATGCCCTTAAGAATACCTGGGAGCAAAAAGATATCATCAATATTATTAGAGATACAGGCAAAGAGATAGTGTATATCAGTGAGGATCAGTGTAATCATTTTGCGGGGAATATGCTTCAGGTTAAAAATCAGCAGGGAGAGCGGATATTGGTAATGTCGGAGCAAGCGCATCAATCACTTTTGCCTGAGCAAATCTCACAGATCAAAAAGTATACGGATATAGTCTGCAGCCCGCTAAGTACCATTGAGGCTTGTGGTGGGGGAAGTGCCCGCTGTATGATGGCTGAAATATTTTTACCTGAGTCCTAGGAATCGCACGACAGGTGGGGAATTACCACAGTAAACTGGGTGCCTTGCCCTTTGGCCGATACAATATCAATGGTTCCATTGAGTTTCTCTACCGTTTCTTTCACAATGTATAGTCACAGTCACGCTCCCGGAGTATGATTATCGGCCCGAGAGAACATGTCGAATATCTTATCGTGGTGTTCGGCATCAATACCCATTCCATTATCCCGGATAGTAATAGTTGCCTGACCTGAGGCTACTTTCACTTCTACTTTGACGTAGGATTCTTCCGCGTGCTCGAGGTTGTATTTCATAGCATTGGAAATAACATTTCCTAGTGCGATTTGCAGGCGGTTTTTATCGGTGCAGAAAGTTTCGGATTGCTCAATATTGAGATAGGTTTTCACTGGAGACTGGTAGTCCATATACTGATACTGCTCAAATAGCATAGTAATCATATCATCAAACTGGATTGGTTCGGAAGTAATCTGCAAGCGAGCGTTACGGGAAAAATGAGTCAGGTCTTTAATGAAGTTATCAAGACGGTCGGCACTCTTTTGCATATGCTGTAAATATTCCCGTACCGGGTCACTCATTTCTTCCAGTGAAGATAAATGGATTAAACCCATGATTGAAGTGAGCGGTGCCCTAAGATCATGCGAAGCACTATATACAAAACGGTCTAATTCTTCATTCGCTTTCTTCAAGTGCTGATTGCTCTCCAACAGTAGGTTTTCAGCGTCTTTTTTCTCAGTTATATCGGTGACCCGAACCACCCCGTAGTCCATTCCCGGAAAGGTAGTAATTGCCATACTGCCCCAGAAGGACTTATTTCTAGCGGTTACAAATTCTACCTCTTTCGTCCATACGCCTTCTTTATCCACAGCCTTCCGAATCATCCGAGTATCTTCATCTAAGAATGGGTTCTTCTGAAAGGCATTACCGTCGTGTCCTAGCATATCCTGCCGGTGTTCAACCTCAAAAATACGCAGAGCACTTTCGTTGCAATCAATAATCTTGTGCTCCCGATCCACCAGTAACAGAGCGTCAGCAGTACTGTTAAATACGGACTTTAGTAGCCATTCACGGCGTTTGATACGTTCCTTGGAAAGCTGAGAGTCGGTAATATCTTGAATAACTCCGTAAGAGCGGATGTAATTACCATGTACGCTTTCTCTTTGTCCAATTACCCGTACCCACAACTCCCGATTAAGCTCAGTAATTACTTTGAGTCGCTCATCAAAAGGAGTGCCATCTAAAATAAGCGTACGTAATGCCTTACGAATAATGGGTTGATGATCGGGGTGAAAAAAGCCTATAGCACGCTTTAGAGTGATTGGGGAGTTTTCAGCAACATCGTGAATACGATAAGTTTCAGGGGTCCAACTTACCCTTTTGGAGAGACTACTAATCTCCCATCCTCCAATGTGTGCCATCTGGCTGGTTTCTACTAAAAGGTCAGCGGTACGTTTTCGTTTCGAAATATCATGCCCGACCGCTTGTATCTCAACTACTTCGCCCTCCTCATTGGTAATGCCTACTAACTCCCAAGCAGTCCAGAAATACTCCCGGTGCTTATTGTAGCAGCGAATTTCAATATGCCGATACCGTCCCGGATGATCTACACAGTAGGCAGCAGCCTTAATACACTCAATAGCGTACATGGGATCAGTAAGGTAGTTTAGCGAACGGAACACATCCTCTTCGTCACCATGATCAAACTGAGTTAAGGCCGCACTATTCAGGTAAAGAAAGTTGCCTTCAAGGTCAGTACGGATAATATAGTTGGTCTGGTATTCGGGAACAGAACGAAGTCGACGCTCTGTTCGGGATAGTTTTTTCTCGCCTGTAACGTTTTTGCTAACATCCTGCAAGGTTATTACTGCGCCTTCGTACGTTTTTTCTGCTGAGTACAGAGGATTGACACTGACTGATAACCATAGCGTTTGCTTTTCGGTAACTAGACCTATAGTTGTTTTGGCAATTTTTCCTTCTGGATTTAGTAAATCAACAAGTAAGGTTTCAGGAGAATCTAAAGGGGAACCATCAGCCTTCAGCAGTTTCCAGGAACCACTTAGAAATATGCGGCCAACCAGGTACTCTGATTTTTCCTGAAACAGATGACAGGCCAGTGCATTTATTCGCTCCATTCGGCCATCTGCATCTATCACCAAAGCGGCAATAGGAAGGCTTTCCAGCAAATCTGGCGAACTAGAGGTAGAAACATTATTTTCAGGAAGTACCTGCATATTGCAACGAGGGCTTTTCTTTGAATAAGATAAATTTACGAAGTGATAAAGTAGCCCGAGGATACATTTAATAGAAAAGCTGTCACAAGTAATATTTGCTACTATGTTTGCAGGTAAACGAAGCACAAACTTGGTGCTGAATATAAGTTCTTGGCAAATCGGCAAATAGTATTTGGTATCAGATTAGTGGAGAGTCATCTCGCCCACTTACCTTTACGGGTAGGGTAGGATAGAGCTTCATTCAGTAATTGCATATATTGGGAGCGAGGAATTTCTTCAGCTCCGAATCGCTCGAGGTGCGGAGTATGTACCTGGCAATCGATTAAATTAATACCGACTTCTTGCAGGTCTAGTACCTTAGCGACAAAAGCTACTTTAGAGGCATCGTTTTCGCGAGTAAACATAGATTCACCAAAGAAGGCTCTTCCTAAAGATATGCCATACAGCCCACCGGCCAATCGACCATCTTTCCAAGCCTCTACCGAGTGAGCATAACCTAACTCGTGTAGTTGGCAGTAAGCCGTTAGCATCTCCTCGGTAATCCAGGTGCCGGGTTGTCCGGGGCGTTGGGTTTGCTGACACTGACGAATCACTTCGTGAAAAGCAGTATCGTAAGTGATGGTAAATTTTTGTTGGTTTAGCGTTGGGCGCAGGCTTCGGGGAATGCGTAGTTTATGTGAAAACAATACAAACCGGGGATCGGGAGCGTGCCAGATAATCGGCTGATCTTCGTCGTACCAGGGAAATATGCCGGAGCGGTAGGCTAATAGTAATCGGCGCGGCGACAGGTCGCCTCCTAAGGCTAGCCCGCCCCAGTCTTCGGCCAACTCAACCGGTGGAAATACTAATTCGCTCGTGAGCCAGTATAGCATTAGGCCGAAACCGACTTTCCGGTTAATCGCTCAAATGCAGCTAACGCTTTTCCTGATTCTAGCGAGTCTTGCGCCTTGGATATGCTTTGTTCCAGCGTAAGAGATGGCTGACCGCAGTGGATGGCCATACCGGCGTTGGCTAACACTACTTCCCGCTGAGCCTGTGTTCCTTTTCCATTCATAAAATTCAAAAATACCTGCGCTGATTCCTCCACCGTTTCGCCACCATAGAGCGCCTCAGGAGTGTGAGTCTGAAATCCCAGATCTTCTGGAGTGAGTAGATATTCACCTGCGTTGGTGATCATCCGGAATGGGCCGGTTAGGGAGATCTCATCATATCCATCCAGCGAGTGAAGAATGACAAATTGTTTTTCGCTCTTTTGAAACAAGTATGCATAGAGGCGCGCTAGCTCGAGGCTAAAAACACCTACTAGCTGTTTTTTCGGAAATGAAGGGTTTACCATTGGACCCAGCATATTAAAAAAGGTTTTCATGCCTAACTCCCGCCGCACTGGAGCCACATTTTTCA
>CAKZYJ010000468.1 GCA_937884755.1 uncultured Flammeovirgaceae bacterium | reverse complement strand
AGCTGTTGATGTTAGGATAGCGGGTGGCTTGTACTGGGTCAACCGGAGGGTTCATAGATAAAGCAGGCATACCCGCTCGGCTCCGTAGTTGGCTTACCGTCATATCCAAATCCTCCTGAGTAAGTTCCCCTAGTTCAGCGCGAGCTTCAGCGTAGGTGAGCAGTACTTCGGCAAAACGGAGAATTGGAACATCAGCACTGTTTCGTACTGATAGATCGGTATCGTTCACAAAGCCTTTGATCTGGTGGTAACCTGTAAAATTTTTTGCTAATTGCTGAATGTATATACCACCGCCCTGCGAGTAAGTGTCAGTAAAGATCAGCTCCCAACCTGGATAAGCGTAAGTTTGGTTCAAACGTGGGTCACGGCTCTGAAATTCCTCCACAAATAAGTTCGTCTCATAGTCGGGCTGTTCAGTATAGTAACTACCATCAGCCATCAGATACGATTGTAGCAAATCTTTGGAGGGACTGACCTCAAAATTACCGAAAATAGTCGCTGAAAAATCGCTGTTCAGCAAATCGTTTTCAAAAGCACGAACCAGGATTACTTCTGGATTATTACCCAAGTTTGCACTGACAAACAGTTGATGATAATCTTCCGTGGGGTTTCCGGTATTGTGGAGGGCAAACCCGCCGTTATCCATGATGTCTTTGGCTACATCTCGAGCCATTTGCAAGTAACTATCGGCTGAGGCTTGCGAAGAAAGTTCGGGGTGGTACTTGCGAAACGTGCCTTCGTAGAGAGCGTAGCGGGCTAGATAGGTTTTCACTACCCACGCGGTTACTTCTCCCTCTCGACCGTTAGAAAAAACGTGCTCAGCTGCAAACTGATAATCAGCCATGATGCTGTCGACCACTAACGCTCGGGGATCGCGGGGCTGCATGAGTAGCTCTTCATCATTAGAGGCAATCGTCATGCTGTACCAAGGCACATCGGAGTAGCGTTTTACTTTCTCTACGTAGAACTGTGCCCGAAAAAAACGGGCTAAGCCTTCGTAATGATCTAACCGCTCCTGAGGAATATCAGCTTTGCCAAAGTTTTCTAGAAAGAAATTGATGGTACGTAAATCCTCCCACTCCCAGCCATCATTAATGTTAGCAGAAGACGGGCTTCCTACCATCATGGTCTTGAGTTCGGTATTACCCGTGGTAGCGGCATTGTCGGTCCCACCGTCGGCGTTATACTGACTGAAGTCGGTGAAATCATAGAGGTTATTGATGTAAATTGATAAATCCTCTTCGGTGTTGAAAAAGCGTTCGGCACCGATAGCTGTTTCGGGAACGCGATCCAGAAAATCATCTTCGCAGGCAGAAATTCCCGCCACTACGATTATGCTGATGAATAAGTAATATATACGTTTCATAAATATATTTGATTGAATTATTGATGGCTTGGGGCGGGGAGCTGGGCGCAGGAGGGCTTAACTTCTGACACTTTGCGCCCAGCTCTTGGCCCCCTGCTAAAAGTTAACATTGATACCAACTGCGTAGCGGCGTTGGATGGGGTAAGCGTAGCCTTTACCCTCGCCTCGCCCAGTGGATACCGAAGGATCAAATTTTAGGTTGTCGTTAATTGCTTCTGGATCATAAAAGTCTCTCAAAGCCGACCATTCGGTAAGGTTCTCGCCACTGAAGAATACCCGCAGTTGAGAAAGCCCCAGCCGATCTACCAAAGTACTTGGTAGTGTGTAACCTACGGTGAGGTTTTTCAAACGTAGATACGAAGCATCTAACAGGTAACGAGTTTGCGGAATTGCCAAGCCTTGCGACTGGTCAATGCGTTCACCCAGGTTACGGTCAGCTAGCCAGGATTGCAGCACTGGATACTGAGCATCCAGATTTTGGTCAGCTAGTCCAGCCTCGATGTAAGCATCCGAATGCTTGGCTCGGTCTACGTCGCTATCACTGGCAGCGCGATAGTAATCTAATGTGTGAGGTGAGCCACCAGCGTAGGGCTGCTGATAGAATCCCCAGTACAGATAGTCTAGTGGATAGTAATCGCGTTGAGCCACTCCCTGGAAGAAGGCACGTACATCAAAGCCTTTCCAGTTCATACTTAGGTCAAAGCCAAAGCGGAAACGGGGTGAAATATTTCCGATGACGGATAAATCCTTAGGATCATCTACGGTTAGCCCTTTTTCAATAGCTCCGTTACCGTCCTGATCCACGTAGCGAGGCCAACCCGGTACGATAGAAAGGGCGCCCCAGGGAATAATACTAGATTGATCTAAGGCCTCAATCTCGTCTTCGCTCTGGAATAGACCATCGCTAGTTAATCCCCAGATCTCACCAAGCTCCATGCCTTCGTAAAACTGGGTCAGGTTACGGTTAGGATTATCAAATCCGGTGATGAACGCTCGGCTATCAGACAGTACGAATCGAGTGTTAAATGTCAGGGGTGCATTTCCTAGAGGAATGTCGTTACGGTAGTTTAAACTTAGCTCCCAACCTTTGTTTTGTAGGTCAGCTGCGTTTTCGCTAGGTTCGGTAGCACCAAGTACACCGGGTAACTCACGACCGAGGGTGAGCATTCCGGTGGTATTGCGTTCGTAGATGTCAAAGTTCACCATCAAGCGGTCGCCGAAAAAGCCTAGATCAGCTCCGAAGTTTAGCGTAGAAACTTCTTCCCATGTATAATTAGGCGAAACCAAATCGGGTGGAGTCACTCGCTGAGGACGAACACCACCGATTAGATAATTTGATGGAAAGGCATTCATGGTAGCAATGTAGTCGTAAGGACCAACTGCCTGATTACCTAGTGAACCGTAAGAAGCCCGTAGCTTAAACGTGCTCCAGAAGTTTTCCAGTGGCTGCATGAACGATTCTTGATCGACGCGCCAGGCGGCGGAAGCTGAAGGGAAGAAACCGTAACGGTTACCGTCGGGGAAGCGAGAAGAGCCATCGTAGCGACCGTTAAATTCTACGATGTACTTGTCATCAAAAATATAGTTTAGGCGGTAGAAGTAGCCGCGAATCGCCCAATCAAAAATATCTTCATTTACAGTAGTCTCTCCGGTGGCCAGCCCGATGGTGGGCAAGGAAGAGGAAATAACTTTTTCCCGAGCGGCACTAAACCATTCCGAACGGAAATATTCTTGGTTAAAGCCAGCAATGGCAGTCAGCTGATGGCGACCAAATTGCTTGTTCAGAGTTCCGTAGATGTTGAAGACTGAATAGTCATCGTAAGTAGTACTGCGGTAAGCGTAGTTTTCACCTTCTTCTCGCACATCGCCGGGACCATAGCCAATATTATATTTGGTAGTGTGGTAGTTGAAGTTAGTCGCGCCCCTTCGGTAAGTGAAGTCAGTGTTGATCCGAACGACATCCTGCCACAGCGAAGCTTGAGCGGTAAAGCGGGACTGTAAACTATTGTATTTATTCGTAGTAGTTCCACCATCCACTAGTTGGGCTTCTAGTCGCCCCGCATCCGTATTAGCCCAGGTACCGTCGGGGTTAACGTTCCAATCAGTAGGGTGGAGGTTATAGATGGTGGTCATACTAGATTGGGTAAAATCCCGAGTATTTTCGTTGCCCTGTCCAGCAATAACCAGTGGAGCCAAGGCGGTAGGGTTCTCCCGAAGAGTATTGGTAAGAAAAGTATTGTTACCAATGGGCAGCCAGTCGTTAGGGCGATAATCTACTTTGCTACGGAAGCTAAAGCGGTCGAAGTAATCATCGGCGATATTGAGCACACCATTCTGGCGGTTGTAACCACCCGAAATAAAGTAGCCCACTTTATCTGAAGCTCCATTGATTGATATATCGTGGTTCTGAGAGGTGGTATAATCATTCAGAAAGTATCCAATCCAATCCTGCCCGCCCATATATTCCCACTGAGAATCATCGGTAGGGTTGATCCGAACGGGGGCAATACTAGGGTCATTGGATCGCTCGCGAGCGAACTGATACATCTGATCGCTGTAGTTCTGGTTATCCCAGGGAGTATTATCGGTGGAAGTTTCTCGTACTCGTAGATAGATATAGGGATCGGTGACTTTGCGGGGTAGTACCGTGGGGGTATCCCACGAGAAGTTATTCGCGTAGCTAAAGGTTACCCCTCCTTCAGTACCGCTTTAAGTGGTAATCAGAATTACCCCGAAGGCAGCTCGAGCTCCGTAAATAGCCGCTGCTGAAGCATCCTTAATTACCGAAATATCCGAAATGTCCTGAGGCGCAACACGGTTAAGTTCAACCGGGTCGGAAGGCACACCGTCAATCAGAATCAGCGGATTACCGCCGTTAATAGAAGTAAGACCGCGAATATTGATATTAGCCGCGGCACCCGGCTCACCGGAAAGAAAATCAATATTTAGATTAGGAATTACTCCTTGTAAGCCCTGAGCGGTATTAGAAATGGGTCGGCTTTCCAGTACCTCTGAATCTACCTGGTCTACCGCACCCGATAGGTTTACCCGCTTTTGGGTTCCGTAACCCACAACCACAATTTCTTGTAGCTGAGCCACATCTTCGCGTAAGGTAACATCCAACTGACTACGATTATTCAAAGGAATTTCCGAAGTCATGTAACCGATGTAGGAAAAAATAAGAGTAGGTTTTTCCTGAGTGATTCGGACCTGAAAATTTCCGTCAACATCGGTAATGGTACCATTGGTGGTGCCTTTTTCAAGTACCGAAACTCCAATAAGTGCTTCGCCATTTTCGTCTTGCACCTGACCGGAGACGGTTGATTGAGCCCAGGTGACTTCTGCCAAGAAGAGAAAGCAGAGAGTACTCAGGCAGGTGTACAAATTTCTCATAGTAAGAGGGGTTTAGGGTAAGCCCTAAAGGTAGTATCAGCATATTAACTCAGTGTGAAAGGAGTATTAATAAAAATTAACTTAACGTTCAGTCAATTTATTTGTAATCGGTTCGGTTAGATGATATATTGATGGGTATGGGTCGGAAAAGTCTAAAAGAAGATCGGCAGAAGGAAATAATAGAAGCCTTCTATCGGGTAGCACAGCAAGAAGGTGTAGAAAATACTTCCTTTGCCAAGATTGCCAAGGAGTTAGATATTACTCCCAGTCTGCTAGTACATTATTTTCATACTAAAGAAGAGTTGCTGTTGGGATTGATTGATTTCATTGTGGATCGCTATCAGCATATCTATCAGTTAGAGGCCCGCAAAAACATTTCGGCATTAGAGCATCTGTTATTCATTATCGATAATATTTTTTCCCGCAAGTGGAATGAACTGATTGATGATGGCGTGTTTTACAGTTGCTTTGCTTTCGTATTCCGAGACCAGCGTGTTCGTCGCAGATTCAAAGATATGACGTTGCTATTGCGTAAATGGTTAGCCAATGCCATTCAGGCCTGTGTAGACGAACAGCAATTAGAGGTGGTAGATGTGAACCAGACGGCTGATCTGATTTTTGTGATCTCTGATGGAGCCTACTACTTACTGAGCATGATTGACGATCCAGTTGAGTACGAAGAGAGGCTAGCGGGCTATCGTCAGCAAGCTCTGAACCTGCTCAATTTACAAAGCGAGACATCTCCTCTTGATTAATTATTTTGAATTGCTAAAGCTAACACCAGTTTCCGCTCTGAGGAGAACATATTTTTTGTACGACGAATAATTGTCAAGCCCTATACTTCCCTCACTGTTATTGCTCTCATCCCATTTACTCCAAAATCTCAAAGTTTAACTTGATTTCACTTCCTGAATCGTCGACCAGCGTTAGCGTATGGGGGCCAGGGGCTGATTGAATTCCTTGCTGATGCCTTCCCTGAGTAACCCCCAGATATTGTTCATCCAGGTGCCAGTAGATACGGGCATTTTTATCCTGATGCGCGGCCTCAAAGACAGCTAACCCGCGTTGACCCGACTGCTCTCGGGGAATATGTACTTTATTAGTATGGCGGGGATAGATAAGTTCAAACTGCCGATCTTCTTGAGCAGGAATGCAACCAGGTAAGTAGGAAGGAGGCTTACGGTAATTGGCATGGTATTTTTTGTAGTACCAGGCTTGGGCGGGGGGTAAAATAAACCACGGTTCTTTTCTGCTTTGGGCTAGGGCATAACAACGATTGTTTACTTGATGAGTACCGGCTTGGTTCAGATGAATTATCCGGTGGTAGCTGCAAGCTGGGGAAGATACCATAAACTCTGGTAACGGTAACTCGTATGTTTGAGGGCACACCGGAGAGGCCAGCATACCGCTGTGCTGGCAAATCTTCTTCGGCATGCCAAAAGGTTGTACAAGCTCATGGTTTCCGTCTACCAATCCAAACAGATCGAATAACAGGGGGGCGGCTGCACTTACTCCCGTCAGTCCGGGTCGGCCTTCACCATCAGCATTACCCACCCAAACCGCAATCACATATTTACTATTCAGGCCAATAGCCCAGGCATCCCGAAAGCCATAACTTGTACCAGTTTTCCAGGATATTGGTCGGGCCGACTGAAATGATTTCCATCCAGCTTCCTCGTAGGGCCGTTGCAGTTTCTGCATAGCTTCCAGTGTAAAGCGAATGGAAGGGACTCGTAAATATCCGTCAGAGCTTAGGGATTGGGATTTTGTATTTTTCTGGTTAGGGAAGATGTATGTATTTTCCTTATAATCATCGGGAGAGTACTCGCGATGGAAAGGGCGTCGGTCAAATTTATACATGGCGCGGGCCATGCTAGCGTATACCCCCGAGATTTCCCATAACGTAGTTTCTGCCCCACCTAGGATCAGAGATAGTCCGTAGTGCTCTGCTGGGCGGTCGAAGGTGGTAAAGCCCATTGTCTTTAATTTCTGATGGAATTTTTCGTATCCGTACTCTATTAGCAAATGCACGAAGGGTACGTTCAGACTGCTAATCAATGCATCGTTTGCGGGTACGGCCCCCCGGTATTCTTTATCAAAGTTCTTGGGAGCAAACCCCTTATAGAAGATAGGGATGTCGGGTAAAAGCTGATGAGGAGCAATGAGGCCATCGTCTAGAGCGGCAGCGTATAAAAAAGGCTTAAGTAAACTACCTGGGCTTCTTCGGGAAGTAATAATATCAACGTGCTGACCGTGGCGGCCCGGATTATTACTATTTCCTACGTATGCCAGGGTATTTCCCGTTTGAATATCCAAGATTATTGCCGCGGTATTATGAATCTCGTTAGCAGCCATATGCTGACTGTACCTTTCTACTCTTTGCTGAACAGCGTACTGCCAATCGGCCCGCAGGGTAGAACGTACCGGGGTTTGCCCATGTCCTTCGGCAATACTTCGATATAGTAAATGGTAAGCATGGTTGGGCAGTGGCTTAACTTTCTCGGGCAGACGTTCTTCTTGAGCCACTGCCCCTCTGATGAATTTTGCGGAGCAGGCGATTCCTTTTACTTAGTAGCCTAGCTTGCTGGCTACCCGGAAAAATAGAAGCCGGATCGTTGGGTAAGATGGCTAGGGTAGCAGCTTCTGCCCAGGAAAGCTGATGGGGTGGCCGACCGTAGTATCGCCAGGCGGCTGCATTGAGTCCTACGATATTTCCTCCGAAAGGTGCATGATTGGTGTAAGCCTTGAGAATGCCCTCTTTGCTGTAGCGTATTTCCAGTTTAAACGCAGCCAGGATTTCCCAGAACTTCTGCTGGTAGGTTCGGGCCTGGTTACCCATTGCCATCCGTACCGTTTGCATCGAGAGGGTACTTCCGCCGCTTACCACTCTATTTGCTTTGATATTTTGCCGAATGGCTCGCACCATGGAAACCGGATTGATACCGGGATGATCGTAAAAGTATTCGTCCTCGAACAGCCGGATGGCCACTTCAAATTTGTGCGGTATCGAGTCGGAAGGGGGAAACCGCCACTGCTGGTCGCTCGCAATGGAGGCGCTTAACAGTACGCCTTCCCGGGAGCTCAGGGTCGTGGAATATGGGTTCTGAAACAGCGGATTGGGCAGGGGAGTAATAAGTATGAGAAGAATAAAGGTCAGGAAGCTGGCTCCCGCTAAGGTTACGACAGCCAGCCTTATTCCGAGCTTCTTTATTACTTTATTCATGGTTGGGTTAGTACTTTTACCCACTGCCCTGCTTTGGTAGCCATGATGGTATGATCATACATGGCCTCAACTTTAGCTGCTGGTAGATAATAATTACCCTGATAAGACGCATTCAGAAGCACTTCAAATGTACGGCTCTGGTTGGCTTTCAAGTCGAAATAATGCATTACCCGGTCGTCTCGAATATCCAGATAGTCGGCATTCTGCTGATTTTGTCCGGTATCGTTTAGGCGGGTATTGATAATTTCCCAACCTGAGGGAAACAACTGGGTCAGTGCTAATTCGTGAAAGTCCCCCCTTAGCCCTAAGTTGGTGACCGTTACTACGGCTTTAAAGTTAGTACCGGAAGGAAGGCGGGAAACGTCTACCGGCCGAGCGTTCATATCTTCGTAGGCTATGTTTAACCGGATATTTCTTTCTAACGATTGTTCCTCTCCTTCTAGGGGAATACCAGTGCTGATCACCCGTACGAAGACCGGAGCATCACCGTAGTTTCTTACGTTTACTTTAGATTCCTCATCTGGCTGATTCAGGGATAAGGTGTTAATAAAATTTTGGTTGTTGACGGGCACCTTATTTCCTTCCAACATGAGTTCAACATCAGTTTCTTTTTCAAGATCGAAGACATCGGCGTATGTAGCCAGGGCAATAAAGCAGTAGGCAGTGGTCTGCGTACTCATCCAATGATCTTTATCCCCCATTTTACCAGCAATATCCATCAGAATCTCAAAGGCAGTTTGAGACTTTTTCAGAGCGATTAATGTCTCTAGAATCATGGCCTGGTTTCGGATGGAGGAACCGAAAGAAGCTCTATGGTACTGTGTTTGACTATCAACCTGGTGGCTTAAGCCATTTATCAGTTTTTGGGATTGATCCTGATAGCCCGCCGCCGCATAGGCAGACGCCAGTCGCCATTTGGCTTCCAACTGAATATCACTTTTCTCCTTCATACGGTTCATAGCACCCAAAGCCGGATTACCAGCTAGCGCCAGCGTGTATAGACGGTAGGCCTGAACGAGATCGTCATCTTCGTCTGAGCTTAAACTATTCCAGGATTCTGCCTTACCAGTCTGATAGCTGACCCAGCGTGAAAGCATACCTTCCGGTACGGCATAGCCTGCCGATTGGGCTTCAACCAAGAAGTGACCAGCGTAGTTAGAGCCCCAGTTGTTAGGATAGGTGTGTCCAGGCCAGTAGGAGAATCCTCCCGAAGACACCTGAAACGAATTCAAGCGCTGAATGGCTGCTTCTACGTTGCGTTGTACAGCCTGTTTCCTATCCTCGGATAAATCCGTAAGCCGGTTCAGATACAGTTGAGCGAACACCGCCGAGGTAGTTTGTTCTATACAACCGTGCGGGTAACGAATGAGGTAGTTGAGTCTCTGCTCCAGGTTAAGTGGAGGCATTGTACTTATCTCTAACGAAGCCCGGTTCTCTCCCAATAGTCCCAGTGGTTTATACGAATGAGACCAGGTAGCATTACTGGCCAATACCGTGTCGGTAATATGAGTGACTGATGGGTTTCGGGGAATCACGTTCATCTCTACATCGTAGGTAGCCCTGAACTTAGCTGATTGGGCGGTCACCTTTACCTTGCCAGTTCCTAGCGCTGGTTTGGCTTGCAGGTCAAAATAGAGTACTTCGTCTCCGGCCTTGTTCAGCTGGGTTTTTAGTGATTTGGCACCTTCCAACGCTAGCATGCCCGAAGCTTCTACGGTTACTTTAACCTCGCCTACCCGGTCTTCTGTAGCAAATACGTTCACCGGCAGTTTTATCAGCTCCCCCGGCCCAGTCACCCGAGGTAAAGTAGCTAGTACCATCATCGGTTGTTTTACCGGAGTGACAGCGTCAGCACTGCCGTAGGCCCCGTTAGCGGCGGCTACCACCATCGTTTTTACGCTGCCCACGTACTGCGGCATGCGAAGGGTGTGTGTTTTCTTTTCGCCTTTTTCCAGATAAAAAGGACCCAGATACTTAACCACCGGCTTAAAGCGGTTAGCTTCGTTTTCGTCCCGAGGTTTTATCTCACCATCTCCGCCAATAGCTAATAGATAGTCTATTTTCCCAGTAAATGCCCCCATCACATCATCGTAGATATCCCAGGTTTTTATACCCAAAGCCTCGCGGGCGTAGAAATTTTCCCAGGGTTGTGGAGTTTTATAATTAGTAATATCCAGTAGGCCCTCGTCTACCATGGCCAACGTATAGGCCATAGCCTTACCGGATGCTTCCGATACCTGAACCTCAAACGTTTGTTCCGGGCGGAGTTCCTGGGGGAGGGTGATAAGGGGTTTTAATTCGGTGGCCGGATCTACTACCTTAATGGATTTTACTCCGTACAAACGAATGGGTAAATCGTTGGCCGTTTGTCCGTGGGGCTGAACCATGGTCAAGTGAGTGTAGATATTGGGAGCCATATCGGCAGTAGCCTCAAAGGAGAGGGTGGTATTTCCTTCTTCGGTATCTACCCAGAAGGTTTGTAATATTTCGCTTCCTGTTTCCAGGCTGACTAGCATTTTATTGCCAGCCGTAGAAGGGATTGACATTGTGATCTGTTCACCTATCTGGTATTCCTCTTTTTCTACGGAGAAATCTAGCATGGATGCACCATCCAGTTCGCCACGTTTACCTTTTCCAGCCCATCCTGGCCAGTCCAGATACACTACTTTTCCGGCGGTGTGTCCGGATGTGGGGTCGGTGACTCGGAGGTAATAGCGGCCCCATTCCGGATGGTTGATCCGCAGGGTCCATTTGCCTTCACCATTGCTGGTATTTACCTTTCCTTGGGCGATGGGCTCGTGGTAAGATCGGCCAACGTAATTGCTAATGTGTTCGTAAGAGTTATCCCACCACCATTTCCAATTAAGTTTGAACAGCTCCACTTTTACTCCACTTCGGCTTATTGGATTTCCGTTAGCATCTACGCTAGCAATTCTCACGGTATGATCTTTATCGGTTAGCAGCATCCCTCGCTTATCGCCTTCGGGTGTTTTTACACCAACAAAACTAGTGTAAGGGTAGTAAGGAATAGCCGTATGACTAATGCTAAAATCGCCGCCCTCTTCATATACTTTGCCGTAAAGGTTCGCCATCATGGCTCCGGGAGCTTCATCCGTTTTACCCAGATTAATATTTACCTTTTTAAAGCCACTCTCGTTGAGTTTTCCCTCGAAAACCAACTCCCGACTACTGGCATACTCCTTAGCCTGATCGTCAAAACTAAAATTAGGGTACCCCTTAAAAGTTGTAGCTATTGGTTTTAGTGACAGTTCGTACTCAGCCTTTAGACCTCCTGCATTCGCTCCGGTTAACCATTTAACCTTTAAGTCTCCGGAAACCGACTGATCTGCCGCGGTAAACTTGTCTTTATCTAATTGTAGGTCGATCTTCAGTCGATTGGGCTTGATGGTTTCAATCTTTAGGGTTTTCTGAAAGGTAACCCCGCCTACTTTAGCCTTGGCTCGCCAGTTGCCAGTAGGGGCATCCTTTTCGGCACTGAAGTCAAAACGATACATACCGTGTACCCCCTCGCTGCTCACCTTCCGGTAGCTAAGCTGCCCGGCAGGGTTGTAAAGCTCCATAACTACCGGGTGTTTTTCCGGGAGGTTCTTCTCAATATCTTCTAAAACGAAAGCCAGATGAAGGGTATCGCCCGGACGCCATACACCCCGCTCTCCGTAAATAAATCCTTTCAACCCTTTTTGTATAACCTTACCCGATACATCAAAGTTACTCAGCGAAAGTGCCGAGCCGTCGTTTAATTTCAGGTACGCAGTCTGACCTTTCTTTTTAGCTACCAACGCAAAAGGGGCATTGGTTACCTCAATTCTAGCAAAACCGTCACTATCAGTTGCTCCACTACCAATAAGGCGCTGCTGAAAATCGTACACTTCTACGGAGACATCCTCTTCCGTCTCAGCACTCATCAAATTAGATACAAAAATGGATAAGTTACCGCCGTCTCTTCGTTTAGCAATCACTCCCAGGCTAGAGGCCATCAGCATTTTACTGACACTTCGGCGCCGACCGTAGTAGGACTCACTACAGGGGTTATCTCGTTCTTCCCAGTTGTAATTCGGGTTATAGTAGTACTCGTAGTTGTCCCAGTAGGATTCTTCTTCGGTTGGGTCTAGCTCTTCCAACTTATCACCAAGTGACTCCAGTTGATCGCTATTAGCACAAAAATAGAGAGAATGCTTCCTTTTGAAGCCAATGTGCATCTGATAGTACGCACCCGGTTCGGCTTGAAATACCTCTTCTAAACTAAGTGTAAAGCGGTTCCAGGTATTCAGGTTGGTTACCCCGCTGGTATTGAGCGGGATTGTTTTCCGAGCTACTGGTTTGCTTACCCGGTTCAATTCGCTTTGTCCCCCTAAATCGTTCACCTGAAGGTACTGTAGCATATTATCCTCAAAAATTCTCACTACAGTTACGTCTACAGCCTTCAATCCCACTGCCTCAAAGGGAAGGAACAATTCGCTTGAGTTGGGCAAGATGGTGGCTTTCTGACCGTCGGGCAAACGCACCTCCGGTTTGGCTTGAGCGAATTGCAAGACTGTACGATAGCTTTCTTTTAAGGGATAGCCTGCGGTATTTTTAATGCCGGTATTTACGACTAATTCAGTTTCGGATGAGAGTTCCTGTGTAGGATAAATCTTAAGCTCGTTAAGATCCACTACTGTGCGGTGACGGTTATTGGTATTGGACAAGGTAACCATACCGACCAGGTTCTGGCGGGCATCCAACGGGTCAGAGAATAACACGGAGATGTAATTCTCTGCTCCCCGGACAACGCGGCTGGAAATTACTTTATAGTCTCCTAGCGCTGGTACCTCTACCTCATGCTCTAGTGTTTTATCTACTAAAATAGCTTCGCCGTCTACTTCAAGCACAACAGTTTCTGCTTGATCTTTTCTTTGTATCTGTTCAACCGTAAAATTTACTGAGTGGTCATCTTTTACTGCGCCCCAGTTGACGGTAAGCGATTTTTCAGACTGAGTTGCCGAGATAACCTTCTTCAGTTGTGCAAAATCCACTAGGGCGGCGGTTTGTAGGCTGCCCTCCAGTTTCAGTTTGCTAAGATCTTTGCTGTCGTATAGTTTAAAGCCGCCTATACTTAGTTCAAAGTTCTGGGTGAGCGTCTGAAACTCAAACCTGAATTGACTTTTTTCTGGGTCGATATCCGGGATAAGGCTTTCCATATCAACCTCGGCTTCGTACTTCTGGCCGTGGGGCAGGTGATTAGCCGGAGTAAATACTAGGGTTCGCTGATCCTCCCAGTGGGTACTACCCTGAATATCTGGAGAAAACTGAAAAATATCATCCAGAGAAAAATCTGCCAGACTGTCGGAAACGGAGTTGGTTAGCTTCAGACGAATATCACTACCGACTGAAATAACCCCACCGGTGTACGAGCGAATATGATCTACAAATAAAGTTTTGGGGCTACTAAAATTTTCGGTTAAGTTATCGCTAAAGTTACAACTACCAATAGCAAGTAGTAAGAGAATAAAGAAAAAGCGAGCCATGTGAAATTTTTGCCCCAAAATTAAGTGAACCGTAAATGGTGTAGGACGCATCCTTCACCGATACCTTACAATGTTTGCTTATTATCACTTATTGAAAAAATGGGAGCAGTAGCTAGATATTTACTGTAGATGGCTATTGGGCATTATTAAGAAAAACTGCTTAGAGAAATACTAGTGATTTATTGAGTGGTACCTCCATTTTACACATGAAAAAATCTGCGAAAAACACTTCACAGGCTTTACTTAACATCTTTAGAAAACCGTCATTGACAGGTCAGACTGCCCCTACTCATTGTCATAATCAATAGGTAGAGAGCAAGTTACTAGCGGCTTGGTCACCCTGAATAGCATACTTTGGCCGAGGGTGTTGGTCGGTGAATACTTGCAACTGGTTGTGGGGTATTATCGTGGCAAAGCTTTCGTCAATCTCCCCTTCATTATTCTGGATTCTATCCAGTGAAAGGCTCAGGTGTTTGGCTAAGAAGCGGTACATAGCGTTGCGCTTACTCGGTCCGTAGTCGTGTTCTTCGTCAGGTAAATGGTGATTTTCTACCAGTTCTTCTTTCCCGTATAATCGGTAAATATTGCGGATGTAAGGATACTCTACTTTGGGATTGTTTTTGGTCCAGTCATCACCGTCAGATACTAACAACATAGGGCGAGGAGTGGCCAGAGCGGCAATTTCCACGTTACTGGTCTGGTGGTCAACGCTACGATGAATGGGTAAACCGCTCTCGCATACGCAACCTCCGAAAAAGTGAGCCGACACCATCACTACCGGTACCGATACTGCAATGCGATCATCCAGTGCGGTTAATAGAAAAGTTTGCGTTCCTCCACCCGATGCCCCGGTGACGGCAATTTGCTGACTGTTAACTTCCGGCAAAGAAGTTACAAAATCTACTGCTCGTAAGCTGTTCACCGTTTGCAGTGCCGCTGCCTTAGGGTGCTTGTGAGAAGTTTGGTTAGCCTCTCCGTAGCCAATCATATCGTAGGCTAATACAATAGCTCCCATACGGGCCAGGCTGGCGCAGCGTTTCTGCATATCCTCTCGGGTGCGGGCTGAATAAGTATCTTCTTGAAAGTGACCGTGGGGTGAAAGTACTGCCGGATAGGAAGACTTAACTTTGGTAGGTCGGTAGAGATTACCGGTTACGAAAAACCCGGGCAAACTTTCAAAAGCAACGTTTTCTACCGTATAACCGTCAAACGTTTGTTTGCCCCGAATGATCGAGTTGAGCGGAGTGCGTTCAAAGTGCTCGGTCAGTCCTAATCCCTGCCAGATACCCCGCCGAATGCGCGTAGCCCGGATTTCCCAACTGGCCTGATCATGGTAAGTTCGGGCAAAACGCTCCAACGCAGTCTTCCCTTCAGCTTCGGTGAAGTAGTGGCCCTGACAAAGCAGCGTAGTATCTACCGATTGAGCAGCAGTGAAAGAGGTTAACAGACATAGCAATATAGGCAGCAGTGTAGACTTCATAGAGAGTAAGTTAGTCAGAATGCCTACGGGCTTCAAGAATTAGAGAGAGAAAAGTTGAACCATACATTGAATACCGTATCTTCGCTACAAACGACAGACTACCATGAGAAAATTTGCCGGAGCTTGCCTTATACTAATAATAAGTTATCAAACCAGTCTTGGCTGGGGGCAGACTGCACATCGGGCTATTGGACAGCTAGCCCAGTGGCACTTAAGCCGGGCGGCGGAAGCGCGAATTACCCAATTCCTGGGTCCGGTTGACCTGGCGATGTCCAGCACCTG
>CAKZYJ010000467.1 GCA_937884755.1 uncultured Flammeovirgaceae bacterium | reverse complement strand
TTGGCCGATTTATCAATCTGTATTTCTTTTAAAAAACTACTTTAACCCATTACCCATAAGTTTATTACGGAGCACGGTCGCTCTAAACTGGATCGCCGAACCCTGGTATTGGTTCTAAGTGACGGCTGGGATACCGGGGACATTGATCTGCTGGAAAAAAGTATGGAGTACATCCACCGCCATTCTGCTGGAGTGATCTGGCTTAACCCGCTGGCCGGAAGGATCGACTATCAACCCCGCGTGCAAGGAATGAAAGCAGCCATGCCCTACATTGATGTGTTTGCTCCGGTACACAATGTAGATAGCCTGCGTACCCTGGCTCGTCATCTGAGAGCATTCCGAAGGAAGAGAGTGGGGCTGGGAGCTGGGAGTAACGCACTAAACGGTGGACTATTTCCAACCAACTACCGATTCTCATCGTAAATAACAGAGAACACACTACACCTATGAGCTTTATTGGAAACCTACTGTGGATTATATTAGGCGGTTTTATTATTGCTTTTGAATATCTGGTATCGGGCCTGCTAATGTGCCTGACCATTATCGGCATCCCCTTCGGAATACAATCTTTCAAATTGGCTGGGGCCAGCCTTTTCCCTTTTGGCAACGACGTGAAGGACTCGCCCAACCGGGGTTCGGGCATCTCTACCATTCTGAACGTCATCTGGATTTTGCTGGGCGGTATCTGGATTACCCTGACCCACCTAGTGCTGGGTTTGGTGCTCTGTATTACTATTATCGGTATCCCGTTCGGATTGCAGCACTTTAAACTAATGAAGCTAAGCTTTACTCCCTTTGGTTATTCATTTGGTGACGTAACTCCACCCCGCCAGTAATTTATCTTCCACGCAGTTTCGCTACGTCGCGAGCGCAATGGTCTAGCCGCAGGATTTCTTCTCCGCACTACTGTAAAGCGGCAAGCGCTACTGTAGCGTAAGTACAGTAGTTAGCTACAAGTACAATAGATTCACAATTCACCTCAGCAAAATGTATTCATCTTTCCTTAAAATGTATCCATTTACCAAATTGAGTATGCCCAACTTTGTCATGTAATCAAAATAAAGAAACATGAAAAAAGTAATTTTAATAACAGGGGCATCTTCAGGAATGGGGAAAGACACAGCACTTCAACTTATAAAGCAAGGTCATATTGTGTACGGAGGTGCTCGTAGAACTGAAAAAATGAGCGACATCGTAAAAGCAGGTGGAAATGTGTTATCGCTGGATGTAACCGATCAAGAATCGGTTACTGCGGCTGTTCAGAAAGTTTTGACAGAACAAAATCGCATTGACGTTCTTTGGAATAATGCCGGTTATTCACTTACCGGGGCCGTTGAAACCATCTCTTATGAGGAAGCCAAACGACAATTTGATGTCAACCTATTCGGGGTAGCTGAAATGTCGAAAGCTGTGCTTCCAACTATGCGAAAACAGGGAAAAGGGACCATTATCAACACTTCGTCTATCGGTGGTAAAATGCACATGCCCATGCTACAAACCTGGTATCATGCCTCTAAATTCGCTTTGGAAGGATGGAGCGACGCGTTTCGTATGGAGGTTGAGCCATTTGGAATTGATGTGGTACTGATCGAGCCGGGAGGCGTATCAACCGAATTTATGGAGGTTTTAAGTAAGGATCTTACCGAAAGAGCTAGAGAAACAGTTTACGAAGAAGAAACGGAACGAGTAGCTAAGGGATTGATCAAGGCCAACAGTCCAAAAAATATGTCTCCTACTTCAGTCATCGTAAACGCAGTAGTAAAAATCATCAACTCGAAGAAACCTAAGACAAGATATGTGGTAGGTAAAAATGCAAAGACTATATTGTTACTTAGAAGAATGCTAAACGATCGAGCTTACGATAAATTGATGCGAAGAATGACAAACTCAATGATGAAAGGCTAACCGAAAGACAATGAACAAAATTCATCATATTAAAACCATTAGTGAAATTCATCAGATGATGGGACTTGCAAAACCAAAGCATCCATTAGTGTCAGTAATTACTGATTTTGGTGAATCACAGGAAATGAACCTTGAAGGCATTAGATTCTCTACCGATTTGTACTCTATTAGTCTGAAATCCGATGTAGAAGGTACAATCTATTATGGACGTAACACATATGATTTTCAAGAGGGTACCCTTATATTTTTGAAGCCAAACCAGGTTGCTGAATATGAGGCAGGTAGCGAAGAAGTAAGCCATGCCAGAACCTGGTCCTTAATTTTTCATCCGGATTTAATCAGAAAATCTGATTTAGGCAGACAAATAGATAAGTACCACTTCTTTGACTATGATGCGAGGGAAGCCTTGCACCTGTCCGATGATGAGAAGAGTTCGATCCAAAATATTGTGGCCTTGATTCAGAAGGAAATTGAGTCCAATATTGACCGACATAGTCAGGAATTGATTGTCTCTAACATTAAGTTAATACTAGACTACTGTACGCGCTATTTCGACCGGCAATTTTATACTCGAACGAATTTAAATAAAGATGTTGTCACGAGATTCGAGAAGGTTCTAAAAGATTACTATGACTCGGGACAGGCATTTGAATCAGGAGTACCTTCGGTAAGTTTTATAGGGAAAGAGATGGGAATGTCGCCCTATTATCTAAGTGACTTATTGAAAAAGGAAACGGGACAAAACACCATTGAACATATTCACTTTTATATCATAGACCGAGCAAAGAGTGTACTATTAGGTACAAACCAATCTGTGAGCGAAATTGCATACAGTTTGGGATTTGAGTACCCGCAACATTTTGCTAAAGTTTTCAAGAACAAAACAGGAACTACACCGACTGAATACAGAAAAGTAAAATCAAGCCAGTAGCTAAAAATGAGTAAATTACACTAAAGCATATTTTACACTATCCACTAGTACGCTTGCCAATCCGTAGGATGGCTAACACTGTTAACAAGCTTGCGGTAGTACTACATGACTGACTGATGGTATCTAAGCCCTAAGTTACCTGCTACCCACTCATCAGTGCTCCGGTGGGTTAGGCCGCCCACCAAAAGTGTATCTATTGCAAGAGGGCGCGAACCGCTATTTACTCCTTGCCATAAATTATTGCTTGTCTTTCATAGACCGAAGAAATAGTCACTATTTTAGGGACGTGTAGCGTTAAAAAAGCTTATCTTAAGCGAGTAAGTGCTACCGTAGCGCATATGTCCTGGTTGTAGCCAATTAACACAAAACCAATACTATCTCTTACATTCACTATGATTCAAGATAAAGTAGCACAATTTATATTTGACTATTTTAATGATCTACAAAGCCGAAGGATTAAGAGGGAAAGCATTCAAACGATGCAGACTCACCTAAAAGTCATTGAGGTAAAATCTAAAAATACGCTAATTAATGTGGGAGAAGTTTGTCGGAACATCTATTTAGTGGTAGATGGCGGTTTTGTTTGTCGTTACATTCATGAAAAAAAAGGTACTGCTACAACCATTAATTTTTATCTAGATGATCTACACCCCATAATGGCGTGTTTGGATAGTTATTTTACCCAAACCCCTACCAACTGTGAACTAAAAGCCATTGCTGATTCGGTAGTTATGGCATTACCAAAAACTGTGGTTGACTCTTTGGTTGAACAAGATGAATATTTTGCAAAATTTCACTACGAAGTAGTCAGCACCGCCATGAGAGAGGAGAACGAATTAAAAACGAACCTCATCGCTTATTCATCCAAAGAAAAATACGGTTTCATCGTCCAGCATATGCCTTCTGTGGTTCAAACAGTTCCTTCCAAATACATCGCTGAGTTCTGCGGCATATCTGCCGAATGGTTAAGTAAACTCAAAAAGCAAAAGTAACTTTTCTTCGATTTTTTTCCCTGCGAGATGTTTTCTTGAATTAATTCAAGATTTCAACGAATAACGCTCTCTAGTTTTGAGGTATCAAAATAAGGGCAACAAAACTCCAATAACATCTTAAAAAAAATAGAAGCATCGAGTTACTTATTTTCTCTGTGAGTTCTGCAGTTCAGTCTACTGTAGGGAATTGGAAAACAGTAGATGACAATGCTGGAAAAACCCGCTCACATGAAAAAATAATGCTTTAATCAAATCTGAGTATGAAAAGTTATTTAATCATAGTCCTTCTTACGTTAATATCCTTTAGTTCATATTCGCAAGAAAAGCGAGAACCCAAAATTTATATTGAGCTAAAGCCCCTACAGTTTTTGAGTGGAGGCTATTCAGTTGTCGGGCATTATGCCTTAAACGATCATTGGCATGTGGGGGCTAATGTTTTTGCTTCTGAACTTTCTGAGGCCTTCAATCAGATTGGATTTGATTATGATGATGCTACTATTGATTTGAAGGCTTCTCAAGATTTTGCGATCAATTTTTCATTTAGATATTTCTTGAGTAAACAACATCCTCATAAAGGCTGGCAGTTGAGCTTGCCTTTTGGCTACGAGACATGGACCTTAAAAGATCAGAATACTGATTCAGAAGTGACTTATGAATTTTGGAACATCAGCCCAAGGATCGGCTATCTGTGGTATCCTTTCAAAAAGGAAAGATTTTATATCATGATGGAAGCTGTTTTTGCTATTCCGTTTGTTTCAGATGAAGGAGTTCAATTAGGAAACTCAACAATTAAATCTAATCCTATTGTACCTATTCCAAGCATAGGTTTGGGCTATCGATTTTAATCTAAGATTCTCGAGAGAGCTTTTTTTAGCATAACCTACTAAGCCTCTAATGTCTAAACCATCAGAGATTTTTGGTAGTGATCTTAAAGTAAGGATGGCTTTTTTGCTAAGATGTCAAAATTA
>CAKZYJ010000466.1 GCA_937884755.1 uncultured Flammeovirgaceae bacterium | reverse complement strand
GCCTACTGGGAAGACCATTGGGCCTACGTGAAGCCTCAGCCCACCGAAGTGCCGGAAACCGAAACCGACTGGGGTAGCAATGATATAGATGCGTTCGTGCTAGATCGGCTGGAGCAAGAACAGCTTCAGCCTAGTGTTGAAGCGGATAAATCCACCTTGCTTCGCCGTTTATCGCTGGATTTAACCGGATTGCCCCCTACGGTGAAGGAGCTAGAAGACTTTCTGAGCGATGATAGCGAAGAGGCTTATGAGCAAGCAGTAGACCGCCTTTTGGATTCTCCTCACTACGGAGAGCGCTGGACTGCCCTTTGGATGGACCTGGCTCGCTACGCCGACTCTAAAGGCTACGAGAAAGATGGTCCCCGTAGTATCTGGCAATTCCGCGATTGGTTGATTAAATCGTTCAATGAAGACAAACCTTTCGACCAGTTTACTATCGAACAATTAGCGGGTGACTTACTTCCAAATCCTACCGACGATCAGTTGATTGCCACCGCTTTTCATCGAAATACTATGAACAACGATGAGGGTGGTACCGACGATGAAGAGTTTCGGGTTGCCGCAGTAATTGATCGGGTGAACACTACCTGGGATGTTTGGCAAGCTACGACCATGGCCTGTGTACAGTGCCATAGCCACCCTTACGACCCTATTCGCCACGAAGAGTATTTTGAATTCTTCGCTTATCTGAATAATACTGCCGATGTAGATGTTCCCAGTGAGTCGCCCAACCTGACTACATTTAAGCGGGAGGAAGACCAGCAGAAACTGGAGAGCCTGAAGAACTGGGTAATCCGGCATACCAGTTCGGCAGATGATAAGCTGCGAAAAGCGCAAAAGTTCGTTAATCTGGTCAGGATTGCCGAACCCAAAATTCATCCACATGTTTTTGATTCCATTGCGAACGGTTCATTAATTGATAACAAGTATCTGTCAGTAGAAGATGGCGGCTACGCGCGTTTATCTAACGTACCTTTGCAAGATGAAACCCAACTGCTAATCAGCTACAGTGCCAACCATAGCCGGGGTAGGGTAGAAGTGCGCTTAGATAGTCTGAACGGTGAGCGGTTAGCTACCTGGAACGTACAGGAGAACACAGGTGGATGGCGGTTCGAGACTACGGCAATTCCGTTTAATGGAATCAGCGGAAAACACGATCTGTATTTTACGTTCAAAGACCCGCAGAAGAAAGGGGCTATCGCCATGATTGAGTGGATTATGTTACACGAGCCGCTTCCTGGCGAAGGACAACCGCATTACCAGCAACAACAGAAAAACTTATTGGCACTACTAAATAATAAGGAAGTAATCCGAACCCCAATCCTGATAGATCGACCCGAACGCTTTCAACGAAAGACACACGTCTTTGAGCGGGGCAACTGGCTGGTGCCAGGTGAGGAAGTAGAACCGGATGTGCCTCAGGCCTGGCCGGCTTTACCGGAAGGGGCACCCAACAACAGATTGGGGATGGCTCA
Source organism: uncultured Flammeovirgaceae bacterium (assembly GCA_937884755.1). GTDB lineage: Bacteria > Bacteroidota > Bacteroidia > Cytophagales > Cyclobacteriaceae > Tunicatimonas. Next base: position 23,811 of record CAKZYJ010000466.1, on the reverse strand, counting down.
GTGGCTGGTGAGTAACGATAATCCACTGACTGCTCGGGTCATGGTGAACCGGCTGTGGGCTGAACTATTCGGAGTGGGTATCGTAGAGACGATAGAAGATTTCGGTTCTCAGGCCGCAAAGCCCTCTCATCCTGAGTTGCTAGACTGGCTAGCGTTACAATTCATGCACGAGCACAACTGGAGCGTAAAAAGTGCGCTGAAGCAAATGGTCATGTCGGCTACCTATCGTCAGGCCTCCGAAGTTGCCCCTGAATTGCTGGAGATAGATCCCCGTAACCGTTTATTGGCCCGGGGGCCTCGAGTGCGTCTTAATGCAGAGCAAATTCGCGACCAGGCACTGGCAGTAAGCGGGTTGCTCAGTAAAAAAATGTATGGCCCAAGTGTAATGCCGCCCCAACCTGAAGGAGTCTGGCAGATTGTTTACAGTGGGCTGGAATGGGAAACTAGTGAAGGGGAAGACCAGCACCGTCGGGCACTCTATACTTACTGGCGCCGAACCAGTCCGTACCCCTCTATGATTGCCTTCGATGGGCCAAGCCGCGAATTCTGCGTTACTCGCCGCATCAATACCAATACGCCGCTACAGGCTTTAGTAACCCTGAACGATCCGGTATACATTGAGGCAGCAAAAGCGCTAGCCGAAAAGATGCAACAATCGGCGGGGGATCTTTCTGGGCAACTAAAGTTTGGCTACGAGCGGGCAGTGGTACGAGAAGCTGATCAGTCTAAAATGCAGCAACTTGCCAAACTCTACGAAGAGGCTCAACTGTATTATCAGGAGAACCCTGAAGAGATAGAAAAAATGGTTGGGGAAGATGATGCCGAGTTGGCGGCCCTGACCGTTGTAGCCAACGCCATACTGAATCTTGACGAATTTGTGACTAAAGCCTAAATGATGAATATCTACCAGGAGAAACAATACCGGGAACTGCAATTGGAAACCCGTCGTCACTTTCTTAGAAAGTGCACCTCTGGACTAGGCGGTGTAGCTTTAGCCTCTCTATTTGGTTGTAATTTTAACGATAATTCAGTTGCCCCCGAACCGGTAGCTTCATTGCCAAGCAACCCGATGGCCCCGGATTTCTCCCATTTTGCCGCTAAGGCCAAGCGGGTGATTTATATGCACATGGCCGGTTCGCCTTCCCAGCTAGAACTGTTCGACTATAAACCTGAACTGGAAAAGCTACACGCCAAAGACTGTCCACCATCGCTGTTGGAGGGCAAGCGTTTTGCCTTTATTGAGGGAGTGCCTAAAATGCTTGGCCCCCAGGCTAAATTCTACCAGCGAGGTGAAAGCGGCATGATGATCTCTAATAGACTACCTTACCTTGCTACGGTTGCGGATGAAATTACGGTAGTAAAATCATTGCACACCGATGAGTTTAATCACGCCCCAGCTCAGCTTTTGCTGCAAACCGGTAGTGCCCGTTTAGGTCGACCCAGTTTTGGTTCCTGGGTTACTTACGGCTTGGGTAGCGAAAATGAAAACCTTCCCGGCTTTATTGTACTGGTTTCGGGTGGAAAGACCCCTAGCGCTGGAAAGAGTGTGTGGGGCAGTGGGTTCTTGCCCTCTATCTATCAGGGCGTGCAGTGCCGCTCCCAAGGTGATCCAGTGCTCTACGTTTCTAATCCTGAAGGTATGAACGGTGATCTGAGACGAAAGACTCTGGATGCTATCAATCATATTAATGAGCAAGAATACCAGGAGGTAGGTGATCCAGAGATTCTGACGCGCATCTCGCAGTACGAAATGGCCTACCGAATGCAGACCTCAGTGCCTGAAGTAATGGATATTGAGGATGAGCCGGAGTACATCCACCAGATGTACGGCACCGAACCCGGAAAGGCTTCCTTTGCTAATAATTGCCTGTTAGCTCGTCGGTTGCTGGAGCAGGGAGTACGCTTTGTACAACTATTCGACTGGGGTTGGGACTCCCACGGTACGGACAAGAGTACTGCACTAGAAGATGGCTTCCAGGAAAAATGCCGTCAGGTTGATCAGCCAATGACGGCGCTTATTAAAGATTTAAAACAAAGAGGGTTACTAGAAGAAACGCTCGTAGTTTGGGGCGGAGAGTTCGGCCGCACACCCATGCAGGAAAATCGCAACGGAAAAGTGATGCCCTTCATGGGTCGTGATCATCATACGGATGCGTTCAGTATGTGGATGGCAGGTGGTGGTTTGAAGAAAGGATACACGTTGGGTGAAACCGATGAGATTGGCTATTATGCCATCAAAGACCGAGTACACGTCCACGATTTGCAAGCCACATTACTACATCTGCTCGGCATGGATCACGAGAAACTTACTTACCACTTTCAGGGACGGGACTTCCGTCTTACCGATGTACATGGCCATGTGGTGAAAAAGATTCTGGCTTAGTGTTTCATCTCTGAAAGGAAAAGTAGAGGTTTTGGTGAAGTAAGGAGTGCATGAGTATAAGTAACCAGTATACATACCTTATTATCTTCCTAGGAGCATGTAGGTGCGTCGATAGACCCCGAGAAAATATGTCGGCTGCAATTGATTATCTTTTGAAAAATGGTAATTTAGAAGGATTGGATCAATTGGCTAATAAATATGATACTTACGCTCAGTAGATTCATTATGATTTTAATAACCCAACTTCCTAACGACTGATATTTTGGAAACACCTGATATTGTCCTCTTTTTCGGACGCTTTCATCCGCTTATTCTTCACTTGCCCATTGGATTTCTGCTCTTAGCATTTTTATTAGAATTGCTTTCTCGTATTGAGCGGTTTAGTGCGTATCGTCCTGCTGTAGGGCTCGCCCTCTTTTTAGGAGCTGCTTCGGCATTGGTAGCAGCGGCACTAGGTTATATGCTGGCCCAAGGTGGTGGTTACGGTGAAGATTTACTCGGACTACATCAATGGCTAGGCATTGCCTCGGTTGTATTAGCTTTCGTAGCCTTTTTTCTATATCGGCAGCGAGACAAGCAGGAAAATCCAACTTTGGATAAAGCCTATATTTCTACACTTTCTGTGATGGTACTGGTATTGATGGGCGCAGGGCATTATGGCGGCTCGCTCACCCACGGTTCTGATTATCTAACGCAATACATGCCTAATCCGCTGCGAAAACTAGCCGGACTGCCGGAGAAAGAAAGCAAAGAGGTTAAGCAAATTACTAATTTGCCGGAAGCCGTTGTGTATACTGATATTATTCACCCCATTTTAGATTCCCGCTGTGTTTCCTGCCATAATCCTGATAAGAAGAAGGGAGAACTGATGATGCACACGGCCGAGGCTCTATTAGCTGGAGGAGAGAACGGGGATATTTTCGTGCCCGGTAACCCGGAAGAAAGCGAGATGCTGGTTCGTGTTCATCTGCCGGAAGAAGATGAACATCATATGCCCCCCGACGGAAAAAGCCAGCTTACCGATGAGCAAATAACACTGCTGACCTGGTGGGTAGCCGAGGGGGCTCCGTTCGAGAAGAAAGTAGCCGAACTCACAGTGAATGATGAAACCCAGTCGGTTCTTAATACCCTGGTTGATCCTAACGCTAATAAAACCGAGGTTGAGATTCTGCTGGCTTCTGAAGTCACACCCGCTGATGAGCAGTTAGTCAATAACATTCAGCAACGGGGGGTAATGATTATGCCGCTAGCTGAAGAAGTCCACTGGTTGCAAGTGAACGTGCCCCGTTCTGCTTCGGCAGACTCGCTGATGAGCGAAATTGGTCAGGCTTCTGAGCAAATTACCTGGCTTGATCTGGGTAATACGGCTACTACCGACGAGGCATTGTCAGCATTACCGCAGTTTAAGAATCTGACTCGCCTCCACCTTGAGAATACAAAGGTAACTGATGCCGGACTAGTTTCCATTGCTGAATTGCCTTATCTGGAATATCTCAATCTCTACGGTACTCAGGTTACGAATGAAGGTGTTCAGCAACTGGCGCAAATGAAGAACCTACGCAAGTTGTACTTGTGGCAAACCAAGGTTACTTCGGAAGGAGCTGCTCAGCTACGGGAGGCTAACCCTAACTTAGAAATCAATCTGGGTGTAGAAGATTGGAATTCGGTAAAAGCCGATAGTGCTGTAGCCCTGCGGTAAATACAATTTTGTATACCAAAGTTTATTGGATTAGGCAATTTGATAACGGGGCTGCTCTAGGCATTATGCCTAGGCCCAGAGGTCATGACTGGTTGGAGGATGAGATCATAAAGCTGAAAAAAGATGAGGTACAAACCATAGTTTCACTATTAGAACAAGGTGAGACTTTGCAATTGGGCATTGAGGACGAAGGAGCAATTTGTGATAAGTATGAAGTGGGTTTTATCAGTCTTCCCATCCCGGATAGAGAGATTCCTACTGAACAATGGGCGGTCAACCAACTTATTTACGGGCTAGTAAAGGAGATTAATGAAGGAAAAACAGTTGTCATACATTGTCGTATGGGAATTGGGCGATCTACTATCATTGCCGGAGCCGTGTTATTACAATTTGGTATGAGTGCCGAGCAAATTCTTAGCAGAATCAGTGAAGTTAGGAAGATACAGGTGCCAGATACCAATGAGCAAGTACAATGGCTACATCAGCAGGAAAGATTAAAGAGAAATGCAGAATGATACTCTTAAGTCAAGTGCCAATCGCGATGAATATCATTTCCTAATTCGAGAGGCTACTAAAACTGATATTCCGATTTTAAATCAAATTGTTCAACTCTCTATTCGCCAGTTAGGGGGCAAGTGCTATTCTTCGGAGCAGGTTGAGAGTTCCTTGAAATATCTGTTTGGTATTGATACCCAAGTGGTAGCTGACGGGACGTACTACGTAGTAGAAACACATGATCAGATAGTAGCCTGCGGTGGCTGGAGCCGCCGGAAGACCCCGTTTGGTGGCGATCAGGCCAGTACCATCCAGAATAGCGAACTACGTGATCCGAAAATAGACCCCGCGGTGATCCGGGCTTTTTATGTCCATCCCGATTGGGCTCGCCAGGGAATCGGTAAAAAACTACTCGACTACTGCGAAACTCAGGCCCTGCGGGAAGGCTTCCGTTGGTTTGAACTAACCTCTACGCTCAGCGGCTACCCGCTCTACGCCCGTTACGGTTATCAGGAAACGGGCAAGATAGCCATGACTTTGCCCGGTAACATCTCAATTTCCGGTGTGAAAATGGAAAAACACCCTCTAATTTCCGGCTAGTCAGTTCGTTGTTCAACTTGTATATACAAGATTAATGTATAACTTTAGTCCTCTAGCGAGGGTGGCATTGATAGGATACCTTATAATGGTGAAAACCGAGGGTATGCGAGGAAATTTCTGGTATCACTTCCCTTCCCGATCTAGAAATAATTACTGCTGGTTATATAGCTAATTATCGCTGTCAATCTTCATTGCGATGAGAAAAATTTCACTACTATTCATCCTTCAGCTTCTATTTCCAGTACTGGCTTCAGCCCAGCTTGCGGAAAGACCAAACATTATATTCATCTTAATTGATGATCAGCGGTATGACTTTCTCAGTTACCTGGAACACCTCTGGATTAAGACCCCCTACATTGATGAGTTAGCCCAGAATGCCATGTTCTTTGAGAATGCCTTTGTCACCACTTCGCTCTGTTCACCGAGCCGAGCTTCCATCATGACTGGGCAATATGCCAGTGTACATCAGGTGATGGATAATGATACTCCACTTCCTGAAGGTACCCCTACTTTTCCTGTTGAACTTCAACAAGCGGGTTACCAGACGGCTTTTCTGGGTAAGTGGCATATGGGTGGAGAGAACGATATGCCTCGTCCGGGGTTTGACCATTGGGTTTCCTTTAAAGGGCAAGGAGATTACTACGATCCTGAAATGAATGTTGATGGAAATAGAATACAGAAGGAAGGCTATACGACCGATATTCTAACAGATTATGCCGTAGCGTTTATTGAGGAAAACCACGATCAAGAACAGCCCTATTTCCTGTACCTTTCGCATAAGGCTATTCACGAAAATTTCTCACCGGCCAAAAGACATGAAGGCACCTACGAAGGTTTGGTTGTACCCCGACCAGAAACCTTTGCTGAGACCGAGGAAAACTATCGAGGGAAGCCAGATTGGTTAAAAAGGCAGCGAAACAGTTGGCACGGAGCCGAACGAGATTTTCAGGCAGCAGGGTACGGGAGCTTTGACAGTTTCTTCCAGTTGTACAGCGAAGCCATGCTTTCGGTAGACGAAAGTGTAGGAAGAGTGACTCAAACATTAAAGGACTTAGGTGAACTGGATAATACTGTAATCATCTACTACAGCGATAATGGCTACCTGATGGGAGAACACGGCCTGATTGATAAGCGGGTAATGTACGAAGAATCAATCAGGGTACCAGCCTTTGTCCATTGGCCCGCGATCATTCAAGATCCTGTCAAAAAATCCGAACTTATTCTCAATATCGACTTAGGTCCAACCATTTTGAGTTTGGCGGGCGTGGCGGTACCCGGCTCTATGCACGGAGAGTCTTTCGCCAGTATTATCAGGGGCGAGGGATCCACGAACTGGCGAGATGCATTCGTGTACGAATACTTTGTTGATCCCAATGCCGTACAGACCCCCACCATTACTGGGCTGAGAACCGATAAGTACAGTTATATGACCTATCCTGGTGCCTGGGCTCAGTATGAACTATATGATCTGGAGAGTGATCCTCATCAAAGAAATAATCTGCTAGGGCATATTGTCTTCGGACAACAGTACGGCCCCTTTTTGCGGCAGCTACAACGACAAGATCCTGAGCTTTATCCCCAAGTAAAAGAGCTGGATGATAAGATGAAAAAGCTAATAGAAGAAAATCGTTAGCAAGAACCCAACCGCCAATTTGCTGACAAACGATGAAAGCAGTCTTGCCAACTTAAGCTTTATTGGATAAAAAGACATTATTTTAACTTGTGTATACAAGTAGTATTTTTACCTTTGTAGTAGTCCTTTTTTGTCATGAAATTTCCGCGCTACAAACAACTACACCAACAGTTAAAAGCCGATATTCTTTCCGGGCTTTACGAAGAGGGAAGTTTACTTCCTTCGGAAAATACGTTGAGTGCTGAGCATAACATGACGCGCGTGACGGTACGACAAGCGTTGAGTGTGCTGGAGCAGGAAGGCTACATTGCCCGTCGGCAGGGGAAAGGCAGTATTGTCTGTGGTCAACAGCCTGCTTTAGGATTATTATCTTTTCGGGGATTTTCTGAGGTGGGAGGCGAAACCGAACATCAGCCCAAGTCAACATTTTTACAAAAGCCTATCCTTACCGAGTGGGATTCTGATTTCTTCTTCAACGTATCGGCCGAGGAAGAAGCGGCAGGTTGTATTATGATTGGCCGCTTACGACAGGTTGATTCACAACCAGTAATGTTGGAATACACCTACCTACCTAATACTAGCATACCTAGTTTTACCGATAAAAAGTGGGTACAGGATTCACTATTCCGTACGCTTTACCATCATTATCAATTAGAAATTACCAATGTAGATCAGCGCATTCGAGCAATTTCTGCCGAGCCAGATGTTTCTGGATTTTTAGGTATTGCCGTGGGTTCACCCATCCTGCATATTCAACGAAAATATAGTACTAACCGTCAGGATTATTTTGTGTACAGCTCACTCTATTGCAATACCGAGGATTACGCTATTGGCACCATTATCAAATAATTAACTATCCATCCCGGATCAAGTCTGGGATAAATTTTCCATTATCAATTTTCAACTAATAAAACATGGACAAAATCACTGAACTTGCAAAAATGATTGATCATTCGTTGCTACATCCCACCATGACTGACCAGGATTTGGAGGAAGGATGCGAACTAGCGAAAAAATATAATGCTGCTTCGGTTTGTATTAAGCCCTACGCCGTTCCTAAGGCAGTAGAGTTGCTTCAAGGCTCCGATGTAGCAGTAGGCACTGTGGTGGGCTTTCCGCAAGGTAGCCCTACCCAAGAAGTGAAGGTTTACGAAACCCGTCAGGCCTGCGAGGCTGGAGCTATCGAAATTGATATGGTAGTGAACATCGGGAAAGTTTTAAGCGAAGACTGGGACTACGTGACGGACGAAATAAAAGCGGTTACTGAAGAAACTCATAAGCACGGAGCTATTGTAAAAGTGATTTTTGAGAATGATTTTCTGGGTAACGATCAGCATAAAATCAAACTATGCGAAATTTGCAGCAAGCTAAACGCTAATTTTGTGAAAACCTCTACCGGCTACGGTTTTGTGAAGGGCAGCGACGGAAAATATTCTTATCAGGGAGCTACCCATCCTGACTTGAAGCTGATGCGAGAGCACAGTGCTCCTCAGGTTCAGGTGAAAGCAGCTGGAGGCGTGCGCACTTTGGATGATCTGCTGAAAGTGAAGGAACTGGGTGTGACCCGCATTGGAGCTACCGCTACGGCTACTATCCTAAACGAAGCCCAAAAACGCTTCGGCGATGGAAGTATAGTTATAGAAGAAAACACCAAAGAAGACCCCAGCGGATATTAGGTATACGACATTCAAAAGATAAGAACTGCTGAATTGTTTTATAATCAATGCTAATATCTGTCATGGTAAGCCGTTGTTAGAAGTCTGGGGAATTGCCAGCTGCTGATATAAGTCGCGAAAAGATATTGCCTGATCATAAATATGAAAATACTGCACACCAAATTTATCGTTTTAACGATATTCATTTTCTTCTGGAACAGAAGCTTACCACAAGATAATCTCGGGAGATGGTATTCGAAAACTACTCTCAATCAAGAAGAAGTTCATTATCTTTTTGACATAAGGAAACACCAGGGTACTTATATAGGCTATTTAGATATCCCTTCGGATAATAGATTTCGAGTAGCTCTAGATTCAATAAGTGTTCTAAATGGGAATCAAGTGTTTATTCAGCATGAGCAATTAGACCTGCTCTTTACCGGGTATATCAACAGTGAAAAACTAGAGATCAGTGGTAAAGTATCTAAAGATAGCCTTTCTAATTCGCTCATACTTTCAAGAGCCCCACAAGTATCCAGAACTCAGATCATTGAAAAACCACTTCCCTATGTTAGCAAAGATGTTTTCTTTTACAACAAAGACAGTACTCGTTTAGCTGGTACGGTGACTATCCCGAAAAATGGTGATCAACTAAAAGCAGTCGTGTTAATTTCCGGCAGCGGTCCCCAAGACAGAAATGAGGAGATACTAGGACACAAACCTTTCGCGGTACTCGCTGACCATTTGACACGGCAAGGAATTGTAGTATTACGATACGATGATCGTGGGTATGGTCAGTCAGAAGGACAATTTCGCCCTGCCACCAGTAGAGATTATGCAGATGATGTTTTAGGGGCGGTTCAATTTTTAAAAAACTACGAGGATGTACCTATCAGTACGATTGGGCTTATCGGACATAGTGAAGGGGGGAATATAGCTCCAATGGTTGCTACTATAGATCCCACCGTAAGTTTTTTAGTTCTATTGGCTGCTCCGGCTCCCTCAAATCTTCAATCATATCTGGTTTCATTGGACTTGATCTTAAAAGAAGAACCCGAAAATTATGATAGGGATTATCCATTGTTCAAGTCCGTCTATGAAGATATGGCCAGAATCGAAAATAAAGAAGTGCTTAGAGATAGTCTACAAACTAAATTTGAACGTCTTATGACATTGATGAGTGAGGAAGAATTAGCCGAGTATGGGGGAGCAGAAACTTACTTAAAAAGCCTTGTTAATTATCATACATCAGACTGGTACCATTATTATCTTCGGTTTAATGTAGCTTCCTATTTGAAAGAACTGAAAATACCTATTCTAGCTTTAAACGGAGATAAGGACACTTCTGTAGAGGCAGACTTTAATTTAACTGGCATTGAGACTGTCTTAGAGAATTCAGGTAACACGCAGTACGAAACAATGAAGTTAGGGAACGTAAACCACTTCTTTCAAGTCAGTAATGATGCTAAGATTGAGAGCGTTTATTTCAATCAAGAAACGTTTTCAAAAGTCGCTTTGGTAAAAATAGGAAAATGGATCAAAGAACTTTAGACGCATCACGTTCAACAACCTAACTTATGAATCTATCGGCAACCATCGATGATCTGATTAGCCGTTTAGAGACGTTTGAACCAAACTCAACGGAAACTCCGGCATTTATTGGGCTGGATGGCTACATCGACAAGATTCAGAAAGTGGTGCAGTCGCAGGATGGTCAATCGCGTATTTACTACCCAACAATTGATGATTTTGGCAAGCGAGTTGAGCAAGCCGCCGGGCTGAGTGCTCAGTTAGAGCTGGTTACGCAGGAGATGAAGTTGGGCGGAAACGCTCCCATTATGGCCCACGCATTAGCTTCCTTAGGAGCATCTAACTACTGTCTCGGGAATTTTGGTGCTCCCGAAATACACCCGTTGTTTGAGCAAATTCACCCGCAGAGTAAGTTGATCTCGCTGGGACCTCCCGCTGAAACCAATGCTCTGGAGTTTGACGATGGAAAACTGATTCTTTCCGAAGTAGGCCCTTTTCAGCCGATAAGCTGGGACTACGTAAAAGAAACCGTTGGCTTACCAAAACTGGTAGAGTATTCCAACTCAGCCAAATTTATAGCACTGGTAGATTGGTGTAATTTACCCCTGGCAACTGACGTTTGGCGAGGTATAAGTCAGGAATTGCTCCCGCAACTAGCCGCTTCGGCTCGTCATTTCTTCTTCGATTTAGCTGATCCTACCAAGAAGTCTCAAGCAGCCATTGAAGAAGTATTGGAAGTCATTGGCGGCTTCACTGCGTATGGTACAGTTACCCTCGGATTGAATGAGAATGAAGCCCGCTGTTTAGCTAACGCGATAGAATTACAAACCGGAAAAACAGCTAGCACTGAGCTTATCGATGTGTGTGCGTTTATTTATGAGCACACGAATTTGACAAATTTGTTGGTACATCCCCTAAACCGTTCTATTATTGTAAGTCCTCAGGGTACCCAGGTAATTCCCGGACGATTAGTGGCCAAACCCCGAATTTCTACCGGGGGTGGCGATAATCTGAATGCCGGATTTTGCTTCGGACAACTGGCTGGGTATTCGTTAGAAACTTCGGCCTTACTGGGGATGGCTACTTCGGGAGCCTACGTGCAAAACGGAAAAAGCCCGAATCGCTCTGAACTAATTTTTTACCTAAAAAACTGGAAGACTGAACTATGAAAACCTTACAAATTGGCGTAGCCGGACTCGGCTTTATCGGACCTGCCCACATTGAAGCCCTTCGTCGTATTCCTAACCTACACGTAGCGGCTATCAGCGATATGAACGCAGAAATTGCTCAGGAGAAAGCCGATCAGCTAGGAGTCTCTGCCGCTTACGGCAGTTACGAAGAATTGCTAGCACACGAAGGTCTAGACTGCATTCACATTTGTACACCTAATCATCTTCATTACCCCATGTCGAAAGCCGCATTGGAAGCGGGCATCAATGTGGTTTGTGAGAAGCCGCTATCCATGACCATTGCCGAAGCGGAAGAACTAGTGAGCCTAGCGGAGAAAACTGGACTAGTCAATGCCGTACACTTCAATATTCGCTATTATCCGTTGGTGCGGCAAATGAAAGCCATGCGAGAGAATGGGGATCTAGGCGATATCTACTCCGTAATTGGTACTTACCTGCAAGACTGGTTATTCTATGCTACCGATTATAACTGGCGATTAGAACCGCAGTATTCCGGAGATTCGCGGGCTATTGCCGATATCGGTTCCCACCTGATGGACCTAATTGAGCACGTAACTGGCCTAGAGATTAAAGAAGTGATGGCGGATTTTTCTACCGTTCATCCTACCCGAAAAAAGCCTTTGAAGCCAGTAGAAACCTACTCCGGCAAGATGCTAAAGCCAGAGGACTACGCCGATGTGCCGATTGAATCCGAAGATTTTGCTACCGTAATGCTTCGTTTCAGTAACGGCAATAAGGGAGTGCTTACCGTAAGTCAAGTCTCTGCCGGACGTAAGAACCGCATCAATGTGGAAATTGCCGGATCTAAGAAAACCATCGCCTGGTGCTCAGAGTCACCCAATGAACTGTGGATTGGCGAACGAGACACGCCCAACGGTCAACTATTACGCGACCCAGCATTGGTAGACGGTGCGGCTTCCCAGTTAATTTCCTTCCCCGGTGGTCACAACGAAGGATTCCCTGATACGTCTAAGCAACTGTTCAAACAGGTGTACGGAGCCATCCGCAACGGTAAGCAAGAAACCGATTTGTATCCGACTTTCGCCGACGGACTGCGCGAACTTTACTTGGGGAAAGCCATTGTAGACAGTAACAAAACACAGGCCTGGGTAACGATCTAGCGTATAATCGTAGATGCAATCTATTGATCTCATACGTGATAATTTAGAGAAGAGTACTAGTCGGGTCTTGGTGCGTATTGAAGATATGAGTAACTACGGTACAGTGTTTCCGACTCCGAATGGAGGATGTCACACTCTTTGGGTACTCGGACACTTAGCATATATTGAGGCGCTGGTTATTAGGGTATTTATGCTCGCTGAACCCAATCCTTTGCAAGACTGGAAAGAAATATTTGATGGGGCAGAAGTAGCTGGTGATGTTAATCAATATCCTTCGTTTAATTTCGTTTTGACCAGATGCCGCGAGATGCGTCAATCAACTATGAGCTTACTTGATTCGCTCACCGAAAACGATCTTGATAAGAAAAGTCAGAACGCACCCGAGGGCTTCGAGGATATGTTTGGTACCTATCGTCATTGTTTTCAGTTTGCCGCTGATCACTGGTATATGCACCGTGGCCAATTGGCTGATGCACGCCGTGCCGCCCGGCTAGAACGAATGTGGTTCTGACAGGTCAATGTGCGCGGATCATCTGAAATACGGTAGGAACCTATACAAGTAATAAATACTCGCTATTCTATCATACTAAATCATTATGCAACAACTAGGATTCGTTAGCGCCATTCTGGCCGAAAAACCTTTTGAAGAAGTTATTGATTTCGCTTCTGAAAATAAGTTTGCCTGCGTAGAAATTATGTGCTGGCCAGTAGGTAAAGCCGAACGCCGCTACGCCGGAGTAACCCATGTGAATGTGGATGAACTGGATGATGATCAGGTAAATCATATCCAAGATTATCTGAAGCAAAAAAATGTATTCATCTCCGGGCTGGGCTACTATCCCAATCCACTGGCGGCAGATGAGGCAAAAGCGGCTCAGGAGATTGAGCATATCAAAAAAATTATTCCGGCAGCGGCCAAGCTAGGCATTCCGGTGGTAAACACCTTTGTGGGTCGCGAACCCAGTCGGAGCGTAGATGATAACTATGCCGTATTTAAGGAGCGTTTTCCTGAAATTGTGAAAGTGGCTGAGCAGCATAATATTAATATTGGCATCGAAAACTGCCCGATGTTCTTCACCCAGGATGAGTGGCCCGGAGGAAAAAATCTGGCTTACAGCCCTGCCAACTGGGATCGGATGTTTGATATTATTCCCAGTGCTAACTTCGGCCTGAACTACGACCCTTCTCATTTGGTGTGGATGCAAATGGACGAAATTCAGCCCATCTACGATTATAAAGACCGTATCCATCACGTGCACCTAAAAGATGTGAAGGTATACCGTGATAAGCTGAATCGGGTAGGGGTGCTGGCTACTCCGCTGGAGTATCATTCGCCAAAGTTACCCGGCTTGGGTGATGTTCGCTGGCGAGATTTCTTTTCTGCGCTAACCACTATTGGCTATAAAGGACCAACCTGTATTGAAGTAGAAGATAAAGCTTTTGAGGACTCCGAAGAAGCTATCAAATCATCTATACTGATTGCCCGAAATTATGTAAGTCAGTTTTTAGTAATTGACAATTGATAGTGGAAAGTTGACAGTTATGTTAGTTCAGTGTTAATTAATACTTTTCAATTATCAATCGAGCGCTGTCAACTAATAAGCTTCCTCGTTGGCCAGAAGGTGTACTAACTGCTCATTCATATCTTCGGCAATGCGCAGTTGACAGGCCAGGTGGCTGATTTCGGTTAATTTCGGAAGGGTAGAGGTTAGTAGGTTTTTTCCGAAGCGGTGAGGGCTTCCAATGTTAGGAAAAGCAAACTGGCATACCAGTATATACTTACACCCGATAGAGGGCCTTGATCTTTTTCCGCAAGTCATTGGTCTGTTTCATAGCTCTGAGCAGAATACGGTGCTTATGGTCGGGATTATCCCGTAAGCAACGATTTAGCTCCCAATAGAAGCGGTCGAGGTTCTGTTGGTTTTCGGTAGGTGATTTCCCGGTCATGTGCCGGGATCTTGTGGTAGGCTGATTCATAGAGCGGATAATTTAATCTGGAAGATGAGGATTGGGTTTTGACCTTAGGACGAACCCGCATAGGCTTAGCTCGAGTGGCTTTCTTGGAAGCCGAACGGTTGCTGGCTCTGGCCGGACGTTTGTTCTTTCGGGCCCGGATGCAAGCCCGAGCCAGAGGTGAATTTTACCGATGAGTTTTTTAATGTTTTTGTTCACAGTTTACTTATAAACTAAGCCTAGCTTGTACTACTCTTCTTATATTTCTGCTATGTCGAATAGCTCTTAGGGTTGTTTTTATCTGACACTATATTGTGGCTAAGAAAGCAACAAGGATAGTGAAGGCATAGAATGAGCTATGCCTTCACTACTCTTGTTTTATGTTACAACCAGCGGGTGGTTATCTGAGTCTCATCCGAAAAAAGGTCGCAGCAATTCGCTGCAACCAAGAAACCAATAATTATTGGGTTCTTACCAGAGTTGAGCTAATCGCCGCAGCACTCCACCTTCGGCTCTGGTGAGAAGGGTAAAATTGAAACCGTCTTCTACTCTTGCCAAGTAAGAGACTTCTGTTTCTGCATCATTATCATCAAGTTCAACTAAACCTACTGTTACGTAAAGCTGTCCATCAATAGTTGTGGGTAAAGTAACAAAATTGAATCCGTCAAAAGCTGTCAACGGTTCAACTTCTCCTGTGACATAGTTTACTCCAACTACATTCCATTCAGGAAAATCACTAAAAATACCGAATCTGTCGTTCCAATTTTCAGCAAAACTATTATTTGGCACAATAAATGGCCTCACATTTCCAGAAGGTGGAATTTCAAAGGCTCTTGCAAATTCTTTGGACAACACACTTGAAATATCAAGACTGTAATCAGGATCAAAATTTCCGTCTAGATCCATTCTCAAGACATTAAATTCTGAAGATGGACCCGCTGGGACATTGTCCAAATACTTTACGGCTACTGACTGGCCCAGACCGGGACTGATATATATAAATCCGTCATCGCTTGGCATTAAAGCCTCCTCCCCTATCAGCAATCTTTGATCTGTCCTCAACTCTACGGTATTTGACCTTGTATCCAATACCACAATAGTATACGCATCTGGACCATCATATTCGCAACATGCCCCAGGAAAGTAACTCATCCCGTAGACAATTATTTCAGATTCTGGTATAACAACAGGATCATTAATGATAAAACGTCCAGTCACAGCATTAGGGAAAGGAACACCAAAGTTTATTTCCTCGGTAATTTCCATCACACTTGGGTTAAATTCAACTATTATTCCTTCTGCTAGATTTTGTACGTAAGCCTTTGTTTCTGATACGAATCTAGTCTCAGCACCTACGTTTCCTGATACGCCAAGCGATGCAAAGCTAATGACGCCTTCAACCGAAAACTCTAGTGTGGTTCTATCCACGCTCCATTTCGTTAGGGTGCCCGCAGCATTATTCCAAGTATAGGGGTGTTCACCAAAAGAAAGAACTCTTGCGCCAAGTCCTATCTCTACGGCATTTGAAACATTTGTTTCTTCAGGGATATTTTCACTTGCCTCCATATAGTACACCCCTCCCTGTGGTGTGGAGTTCACATATCCAATAAGCCATCCAGTTGGCACTTCAGGAATAGGATCAGGCTCAGGCACAGGGGTTACAGTATTGTTGTTATCGTTGTCATCCTCATCACAGGAAATAGTTCCTAGAGCGAGCATGCCTATCAGCAGCATGAATACCCAGACGCTTTTTTGATTTGTTTTTTTGATGTCTTTAGCATTAAACATTTTCATTTCTTTGTACTTTGTATTTTAACAGTTATTCAATTGTTACCTGCCGCTTTGGGAATGTGTCCTGATCCGACACATTTCCTGGCAGGTTTCCCCCATCAAGTTAGGGACAAGTCCCTGAAACAAGTTCAGGATAGGTGAAGTCATCCGACCTAGATTTTATTCTGTTTCTTTTGCATAGGCATTTGGGGTTAAAATTGAAGGGTTGATTTTAGAAAAGAGGCTCTCCCTGGTCGCTGCACCCCGAAGAAATCAAAGACTTTGGCATCGGCTCCAAACTGTACGGGCACCACGCCCTTGTAGATTTCTACCCGATCAATCATGTTCACCGGCACGTTGGCAATACCAAAGCTGTAGGGAGTATAGTTAAGGGGAATGCCGTTGTAGAAAAAGCGTACCTGATCGCCGGAGAGGCCATTGAGGGCAAAGCGGGTGTTAGAGCCCAGTCCGCCGCCCCGTTGGACATTCACCCCTTCGGTTTGAGCCAGTACTTCGCCTAAGTCAGCCGATTTGAGTTTCACCTGGTGGGCCTCAATCACCTGCACCGCTTTGGCGGACATACGTAGGGTCTGGGCTTCGGATTCAGCCTGAATGACGACTTCTTCCATTTGGGTAGCATCTTGCTGCATCACAAAGTCCTGTTGAGTGGTCTGTCCGGCCTGAATAGATACGCTGACTTCCTGACTGGCTAGGCCTACCCCGGATACGACGATTTTGTGCCGTCCGGGCGCAATGTTAGTCAATTTGTAACGACCATCGATCTGGGTAGCCACTCCCTGAGAAGAACCTTTTAGCATTACCGCAATCCCCGGCATAACTTCACCTTGCGCATTAGTCACCGTTCCTGTTAACTGACCGGTAGTTGCCTGCTGAGCGAAGAGTGTCGTCATTGAAACAAGTGATAACCCAGTCAATACGATAGTTATTCTAATCATACAATCGTAGCATCGAAAAACCACCTTCTAATTCGCTATTACCGATATAAAAATCTGGAAATTCACTATTATCGGATAACGTTGCTTCTTCAACCGAACCACTGAGATTGTATGTTCTATGTGGCTCCAGGGTAAATTCTTGCTTACCGCAGACGATCTGTTTAGGCTGGTTAGCATCGTTGTATAGCCTTAGTCTTCCCGCAAATCTTATGAGATACCGAGAGCCATCTAGTTTGGCATAAGCACCATCGCCGCCGTAAACGTATAGCATATCGGTAAAGTACTTATTCTTCTTTACCGTATCCGCCTGGGCATTCGGCGATGCAAAGTATCCCAAAAAGAAGGTTCCAATGAAGAGACAAGCCGCCGCTGCAAATCTCGCCACCTTATTAAGTAGGATAATATTCTTGGCTTTTCTTACACTTATCCGATTTTGCAACTCAGGAAGGGCTTGCGACATCTTTGACCAAGTGTATTCCCTATCAAATTCAGGTGTTTGGTCAGTGGTAAGACTTAGTGAGGGGTCATCTAGTGTTTCAAACCAACGTTTGATGGCCTTTTTTTCCTCTTCTGAGCATAACCCTAGGCCATATCGCTCTAATAACTCTCTGGTGATTTTCATAAAAATTGTGATTGAATTGTCATTACAAGAATCCTCATCTAGTTCTATACTCTATACTTATCCAGTCTAACAAGTTGAAAGAAAGGGTGACTCACCAACGGAAATTTTTTGTGGTTCTGAAGTACACTCATAAAAAATTAGTCGTAAGTCACTTATTATGAGAGAATTAACTCTAAAGAACTTTTGAAAGTTTTTTAGGTAAGATGCTACCGTATATCACCTAATCAATCTGGCAGATAAAGATATAATTATGAAAAGACCTAAAGTTGAGATTACAATTCAGCTCCCCGTCGAACGCTTGGGGATATGGTACCCGGCAAGATTGTCACGCAAGTGGTTTATCGCTTTTGCTATGTGAGTTTTAACCGAATTAACAGAAATGGATAAGCGGTTAGCAATTTCCTTATTAGATAAACCTTTCTCTCGGCTTAGTCTAAATACATGCTGACATTTCGGCGGCAATTCATCAATAAGACAGTCAATCTGATTAGCTTATTCTGAAAAATATAGGTGCTCTTCCGTTGTGTTACTAAAGGAGCCAAATTGGTAGGAACTGCGTGAAAAATACACTTCTAGCTGCTTCTTAATTCGTAGATGATCAAAGACTTGATGCTTAGCCGCCTGCGATAGATATCGTTTCCATGAATATTTTCCCCATGTTTCTTGATAAAGTGTCTCCCGTCGTTCCCATATTGATGTAAAAATCTCGGCGACTATATTGTGGCTGGCTTCTTTATCCTGTAGATAGCGATAGCAGATATAAAATACGAACTCCCCATACTTTTCGTAAAGAACGGTGAACCCTGTTTTAGTTCGAATATCAGGCTTAGTCTTCTGAAAGATTCCCATCTTTTTAGGTAGTGTGTAAACTAGGTAGTGTTAAAAGTTGAGCAGTAGATTGTTCCGTACTTCGTGAGTAGAAAAGGGCATTGATCGGATAATGTATCTGACCGAGGCATATTTGGTTAACTCCCTCAAGGATTCGGATATTGAGGGTAGCGACTTTATTTCTCTTGTTGCTTTTTGAGAAAGATAACATGCTTCGTGGGTGCGTAGTACAATTAGATAAAGCTTATAACTGGCTTTATTTAAATTAGTTCTAAATAAGCTAAATATAGCGGGCAGAATTTTTGAGAAATAGCCCAAAAAGACAACTTATCTTCATTGTCCCTTCCGGCAAAACGCTTGGATTGGGTACTCTGTAACGGCTTAGTACCCAGAAGGAACAAGCTGGTATCTAGAGGAGGTCAATTAGATAGGGTGTAACTGCAGTATCTTGAATGGCGGTAGCCACGAAGGCTCAGTAAACCATCTTCCATGTGGCGGGAGAGTTTGGTAGATGGGATACCTAAAACGCAGGAAAAATACGGTAGATCGTCGTTTGCTGAATAGGAGAGGGAGCGAGTGTGTTTCGTCAATCAGGGGACACCCGATAGAGGACCTTGATCTTCTTCCGCAAGTCATTGGTCTGTTTCATGGCTCTGAGCAGAATACGGTGCTTATGGTCGGGATTATCCCGTAAGCAACGATTTAGCTCCCAATAGAAGCGGTCGAGGTTCTGTTGGTTTTCGGTAGGTGATTTCCCGGTCATGTGCCGGGATCTTGTGGTAGGCTGATTCATAGAGCGGATAATTTAATCTGGAAGATGAGGATTGGGTTTTGACCTTAGGACGAACCTGCAACGGTTATCCGTTTAAGCGGTTTATCTTCGCCTATAGCGGATTGGGCCTGGGCAAGGGCTTCCGTCAATCCCGTCGCTTAGGTGCTCTGCTGTTCTACGGCAAGCTTATCAGAATATACCAAAGCAGATATTTCCTGCTTTAACGCCCAGATAGCCCCAGATATACCTAGGGTCAATACTACTACGCCCGATGCCAGCCCTAGCACAAAATGTATCTTGTGTTTATAATATTTTTTCCCTTAATAATGTAAATTGCCTTTCACTGCAACCGAAAAAAAGCCCGAGTAGAACCATTGCTCTGTCCGGGCTGTAAAATGTATTATCCGGATTTGGTTTACCAGAGTTTAGCTATTCGCCTCAGAGTTCCACCATCGTTCTTGGTAAGAAGGGTTAAATTGAAACCGTCTTCTACTCTTGCAAGGTAAGAGACTTCCCTAGAGGCGCCACCGTCATTGTCAACTTCAACAGTACCCACTACTACATAATCTTCACCATTAACAGTATTGGGTAAAGTAACATAATTGAATCCGTCAAAAGCTGTCAACGGTTCAACTTCTCCTGTGACATAGTTTACTCCAACTACATTCCATTCAGGAAAATCACTAAAAATACCGAATCTGTCGTTCCAATTTTCAGCAAAACTATTATTTGGCACAATAAATGGCCTCACATTTCCAGAAGGTGGAATTTCAAAGGCTCTTGCAAATTCTTTGGACAACACACTTGAAATATCAAGACTGTAATCAGGATCAAAATTTCCGTCTAGATCCATTCTCAAGACATTAAATTCTGAAGATGGACCCGCTGGGACATTGTCCAAATACTTTACGGCTACTGACTGGCCCAGACCGGGACTAACATAGATAAATCCGTCATCGCTACGCATTAAGGCCTCCTCCCCTAACAGCAATCTTTGATCTTGCTTAACCTCTGTAGTATTTGTCTTTGTATCAAAAACCAAAATAGTATATGCGTCGGGGCCATCATATTCGCAACATACTTCTGGAAAGTAAAATATGCCGAAGATAAATATTTCAGTTTCTGGTATGTATATCTGATTATTAGCATAAAATCCGTTAGCAGAATTGGGGAAAGGAAATTCGAAGTTTATTACGTCGGTAATTTCCATCACACTTGGGTCGAATTCAACAATTACTCCTTCGGTTACATTTGGTATGTAAGCCTTGGTTTCTGATACGAATGTAGTCCCAAAGCCTACGTTTCCTGATATGCCCTGCGATGCAAAGCTAATGATGCCATCAACAGAAAATTCTAGCGTGGTTCTATCCACGTTCCATTTCGTTAGTGTACCCGCTTCATCGTTCCAAGTATAGGGGTGCTCACCAAAAGATAGAATTCTTGAGGCAAGACCTATCTCTACGGCATTTGAGACATTGGTTTCATCAGGGATATTTTCACTTGCCTCCATATAGTATACCGCCCCTTGTGGTGAATCTTTGCGATAGCCAGTGAGCCACCCAGATGGCACTTCAGGAATAGGATCAGGCTCAGGCACAGGGGTTACAGTATTGTTGTTATCGTTGTCATCCTCATCACAGGAAATAGTTCCTAGAGCGAGCATGCCTATCAGCAGCATGAATACCCAGACGCTTTTTTGATTTGTTTTTTTGATGTCTTTAGCATTAAACATTTTCATTTCTTTGTACTTTGTATTTTAACAGTTATTCAATTGTTACCTGCCGCTTTGGGAATGTGTCCTGATCCGACACATTTCCTGGCAGGTTTCCCCCATCAAGTTAGGGACAAGTCCCTGAAACAAGTTCAGGATAGGTGAAGTCATCCGACCTAGATTTTATTCTGTTTCTTTTGCATAGGCATTTGGGGTTAAAATTGAAGGGTTGATTTTAGAAAAGAGGCTCTCCCTGGTCGCTGCACCCCGAAGAAATCAAAGACTTTGGCATCGGCTCCAAACTGTACGGGCACCACGCCCTTGTAGATTTCTACCCGATCAATCATGTTCACCGGCACGTTGGCAATACCAAAGCTGTAGGGAGTATAGTTAAGGGGAATGCCGTTGTAGAAAAAGCGTACCTGATCGCCGGAGAGGCCATTGAGGGCAAAGCGGGTGTTAGAGCCCAGTCCGCCGCCCCGTTGGACATTCACCCCTTCGGTTTGAGCCAGTACTTCGCCTAAGTCAGCCGATTTGAGTTTCACCTGGTGGGCCTCAATCACCTGCACCGCTTTGGCGGACATACGTAGGGTCTGGGCTTCGGATTCAGCCTGAATGACGACTTCTTCCATTTGGGTAGCATCTTGCTGCATCACAAAGTCCTGTTGAGTGGTCTGTCCGGCCTGAATAGATACGCTGACTTCCTGACTGGCTAGGCCTACCCCGGATACGACGATTTTGTGCCGTCCGGGCGCAATGTTAGTCAATTTGTAACGACCATCGATCTGGGTAGCCACTCCCTGAGAAGAACCTTTTAGCATTACCGCAATCCCCGGCATAACTTCACCTTGCGCATTAGTCACCGTTCCTGTTAACTGACCGGTAGTTGCCTGCTGAGCGAAGAGTGTCGTCATTGAAACAAGTGATAACCCAGTCAATACGATAGTTATTCTAATCATACAATCGTAGCATCGAAAAACCACCTTCTAATTCGCTATTACCGATATAAAAATCTGGAAATTCACTATTATCGGATAACGTTGCTTCTTCAACCGAACCACTGAGATTGTATGTTCTATGTGGCTCCAGGGTAAATTCTTGCTTACCGCAGACGATCTGTTTAGGCTGGTTAGCATCGTTGTATAGCCTTAGTCTTCCCGCAAATCTTATGAGATACCGAGAGCCATCTAGTTTGGCATAAGCACCATCGCCGCCGTAAACGTATAGCATATCGGTAAAGTACTTATTCTTCTTTACCGTATCCGCCTGGGCATTCGGCGATGCAAAGTATCCCAAAAAGAAGGTTCCAATGAAGAGACAAGCCGCCGCTGCAAATCTCGCCACCTTATTAAGTAGGATAATATTCTTGGCTTTTCTTACACTTATCCGATTTTGCAACTCAGGAAGGGCTTGCGACATCTTTGACCAAGTGTATTCCCTATCAAATTCAGGTGTTTGGTCAGTGGTAAGACTTAGTGAGGGGTCATCTAGTGTTTCAAACCAACGTTTGATGGCCTTTTTTTCCTCTTCTGAGCATAACCCTAGGCCATATCGCTCTAATAACTCTCTGGTGATTTTCATAAAAATTGTGATTGAATTGTCATTACAAGAATCCTCATCTAGTTCTATACTCTATACTTATCCAGTCTAACAAGTTGAAAGAAAGGGTGACTCACCAACGGAAATTTTTTGTGGTTCTGAAGTACACTCATAAAAAATTAGTCGTAAGTCACTTATTATGAGAGAATTAACTCTAAAGAACTTTTGAAAGTTTTTTAGGTAAGATGCTACCGTATATCACCTAATCAATCTGGCAGATAAAGATATAATTATGAAAAGACCTAAAGTTGAGATTACAATTCAGCTCCCCGTCGAACGCTTGGGGATATGGTACCCGGCAAGATTGTCACGCAAGTGGTTTATCGCTTTTGCTATGTGAGTTTTAACCGAATTAACAGAAATGGATAAGCGGTTAGCAATTTCCTTATTAGATAAACCTTTCTCTCGGCTTAGTCTAAATACATGCTGACATTTCGGCGGCAATTCATCAATAAGACAGTCAATCTGATTAGCTTATTCTGAAAAATATAGGTGCTCTTCCGTTGTGTTACTAAAGGAGCCAAATTGGTAGGAACTGCGTGAAAAATACACTTCTAGCTGCTTCTTAATTCGTAGATGATCAAAGACTTGATGCTTAGCCGCCTGCGATAGATATCGTTTCCATGAATATTTTCCCCATGTTTCTTGATAAAGTGTCTCCCGTCGTTCCCATATTGATGTAAAAATCTCGGCGACTATATTGTGGCTGGCTTCTTTATCCTGTAGATAGCGATAGCAGATATAAAATACGAACTCCCCATACTTTTCGTAAAGAACGGTGAACCCTGTTTTAGTTCGAATATCAGGCTTAGTCTTCTGAAAGATTCCCATCTTTTTAGGTAGTGTGTAAACTAGGTAGTGTTAAAAGTTGAGCAGTAGATTGTTCCGTACTTCGTGAGTAGAAAAGGGCATTGATCGGATAATGTATCTGACCGAGGCATATTTGGTTAACTCCCTCAAGGATTCGGATATTGAGGGTAGCGACTTTATTTCTCTTGTTGCTTTTTGAGAAAGATAACATGCTTCGTGGGTGCGTAGTACAATTAGATAAAGCTTATAACTGGCTTTATTTAAATTAGTTCTAAATAAGCTAAATATAGCGGGCAGAATTTTTGAGAAATAGCCCAAAAAGACAACTTATCTTCATTGTCCCTTCCGGCAAAACGCTTGGATTGGGTACTCTGTAACGGCTTAGTACCCAGAAGGAACAAGCTGGTATCTAGAGGAGGTCAATTAGATAGGGTGTAACTGCAGTATCTTGAATGGCGGTAGCCACGAAGGCTCAGTAAACCAT
>CAKZYJ010000465.1 GCA_937884755.1 uncultured Flammeovirgaceae bacterium | reverse complement strand
CGGAGACACAATACGTTCTGGCATAAACAGTTAGATTATGTAAGTCAAAAAAATACTATACGTAAAAATGTGCTGAGCGGATGAATATCCTACGCGTTATTCGTAATCACCACTATGACCCTGACTTTCCGACTCCACAAAACTTAGATTGTAAAATACCATAATCAAAATAACCAGAGGCAATACGTGAAGCACCAGGTCTTGGTGAAATTCTAAAACAGCAGCACATTACTCAAACTAAATAGATTGAACTATTCCATCGTATCAAAAATTATCTGCCAACCGACTATACTACTTATAAAGCATTCTTTAGGAAAAGTTGTGCCGGTAAATAAATGAGTGTAATAGTAAATTACTAAACGAAGTAAGAAATACAGCGAAAAATGTAAAAATAAGTCAGCATCAGGGTTATAATAACAATAACCCTCTTCATTCACATATCAAAAAAATTGTTGGTTTAGAGAATCAATTCAATAAGAACAATGAAAACATATACTCTCTACCCAAGCAAGCTTCAAGCAGGAAAATTACAAATCGGGTTGGAGACCATTTCAATAAGTTGGGGGCTATTTATCACAAAGTGCTAAAAACCAGGTAGGTACAGATGGTCGTAGTGTACAATGGGCTTTTTGCCCGCTTGCCCAATTAAAGTTTTAGCCTGATCTGATCCGTAGTAGGTTTTTCCTAATCCGAAGGCTTCACCCTGGTGTTTGAGTTGTACTACTTCTCCTTTGGAAAAGTCACCTTCAATACTAGTGACTCCTACTAGTAATAGGCTGTTGGCTTGCTGATGCTGAGTAAGGGCCTGATAAGCCCCTTCGTTTACGTGGATACTCCCTTGGTAAGCTCGTTCGGCCTGACCAATCCAGCGCTTAACGGTAGAGACTTTTCGGTTAGGTAAAAAATGCGTACCTACTGACTGGTCGGCAACAATCTTTTCCAGTACTTTTTCTTGGCGACCATTGGCAATATGCACCCCAATGCCCAGATCGGCCAGCTTTTGGGCAATGCGGCTTTTGGTGCGCATCCCACCCCGACCAAAATCCGACTTTTCGGCGGTAATCTGGGCTTCCAGTGATTCTTGTGGCTTTACTTTGGAGATCAATTTAGCGCCGGCTTCGCGGGGCGGACGATCGTAAATACCATCTACGTTGGTCAGGATAATTAGTCGTTGGGCATCCATCATGGAGGCCAGTAGCCCCGCTAGCTCATCGTTATCGGTAAACATCAGCTCCGTGACCGATACCACATCATTTTCGTTCACAATGGGAAATACCTGATGCTGCAAAATGCCTGTTAGGCAGTTGCGGACGTTCAGGTAGTGCCTTCGGCTCCGAAAATCTTCTTTAGTAACTAGAATCTGGGCGCAGGTAATACCATGCTCTTCGAGCAAGCGGCGATACAATTGCATCAGTTGGGTCTGCCCCACCGCTGCCAGTACCTGTCGCTGAATTACTGGATCAACCTTATGAGTAGGAGTCACCTGCTGACGGCCTGCCGTTACCGCTCCGGAAGAAACCAGCAACACATCATACCCAGCCTGGCGCAGATTTACCATTTGCTGCACCAGTTGGGTGAGCAGCGGAGTGTTAAGCAGGCCATCAGGCTGGGCAATAACATTAGAGCCGATCTTTACAACTAGGGCCGGGCGATTCACTTTTTGGGGCAAAGATACCCCCGTACTGCATTATTTCAACTGGAACACCCGGGAAATATTAAACCCGAAGTGAATATCCCCCGAAAAGAAATCGCCAGTAGTCCCGGTAATAAACCCTTCTTCAATCATGGATTGGGCATTAGTCAAGTGCAGTTGAAATACGTGACCTCCGGTTTCAATGTCTACCCCTAAGGCAAAAGCATCGTTATAGAGCGTTTCCGTTTCGGCATTTAGGCGGGGGAAATATTCTGCATTGAGCGATACCCGCTGACTTAGCTTCCAGCGCCCTCCTAGGCCCAAAGCCAACAAATCGTTAGGGATCTCCTGCCGTTCTACCAGATTACGATGCACTAAAGTTGGGGTTAATTGTAGAGAAAATCGAGAGGATAATTTGCGGGCAATTAGTAGTTGAAAGGTATAGTCTAGCCGAGCGGAGAAAGGAATTTCCTGCCCCTCGCTTCGCAGCGTATTGATAGCAATACTGCTAAAGCCCACTACGGTGACAGGTACGGTTCTGCTACCGCTTTGCTGTTGCAGTAGCCTCAGCTTTACGTAACCATCGTAGGTTTTCTGAAACGAACTACGGCCAATGGCTACGTTCAGAAAGTCGGTGATACCGTACTCAACCGCTAAGCGGACGTTGGCTCCATCCAGGCCAAAAAACTCGTAAGTACCGCCGGTAAGTCGGCCAAAGCGGTGAGAGATCATCGCTCCCATTACGCCCTCGTGCCAAAGTTCTACTGAGTGTCCGTTGATGATACGGGTAGCTTTAAAGGTGTCGTCAATGCGTGTTTCGGTAGGAGGGGCTTCACTCTCCAGTTCGTCGAGCAACCCACCCTGGGCGAAGAGTGTGGTAGGTAAGCAGCATAAGAAAGTCAGATACAGCAAATAGCAATTAGGGTTGTGCATGGGGACGGTAGGTAAAGTGAACGGTGACATCTACTACTTCGGCAATATTGTAAAAAACCACCTTGGGGATTTTGATTTTATAGTCGGCTACGCGAATCGGGAAGGTTGCCTGCATCTCCCATCCCTCACCCTGCGACCCAATAGTACCAGGCACTTCAACAGACTGAGTTACACCGTGGATGGTCATTTTACCGGAGGCGGTCACCAACTGCTCCCCCACCTGCGTGAGATCAAATCCCTTTAGCTGTCCTTCGAAGGTAGCGTTCGGGTACTTATCCGATTCCAGGTAGTTCTCGTTAAAATGCTCCTGCATCAGCGCCTTTTCAAACTGAAAACTTTGAATGGGCACCCGGAAGGCCACTTCGCCACTACTGGCATTGAATAGACTTTGGACCTCGGTAGTTTCAGCCTGAATGTCCTCCAGGGGAGCGTCTGAGTAAAATGAGATTTCACTCTTTGCCATTTGATAGCGTTGGGCGGAGCCAACGAAGCTGCTCAACAAGCCAATCAGAAGAAATAGATGAAGTTTCATAGGTCATGAGTTAATTATCTTTGGCCCCCTGTTGCACCCAACAGTCAATTGTCCGAATCTCAGCTTCGGTGAGGGTAATACCCGAGGCGGAGGGAGG
The DNA here is from genome assembly GCA_937884755.1 of uncultured Flammeovirgaceae bacterium. Classification (GTDB taxonomy): domain Bacteria; phylum Bacteroidota; class Bacteroidia; order Cytophagales; family Cyclobacteriaceae; genus Tunicatimonas. Next base: position 22,296 of record CAKZYJ010000465.1, on the reverse strand, counting down.
CATGGTCCTGTTCTGAGTGCGAGCCCGAATTCGAACCGCCTCATTTACGATATTGGAAGCCAGAGTGAGATTAGGTGAAGTGGCACCTGCAACGTGGCAGCCTGGTATTGCACAGTGAGCCTCAATAATAGGTTGCATATCCTGAACTAACGAAGTTGTACTGTTGCACTCGTTTTCGCCGAATAGATCTTCTTCATTATCGTAAGTGCAGGCGCTAGCCAGCAGTAAGGAAAGCCCAAAACAATAGGTAGTAAATAGTCTGATTTTCATTAGTTCGTAGGTTAGTTATCCGGTGCTCCATCTTCTACCCAGCAGGCAATCTGAGCAATCTGCTCGTCGGTGAGTGATCTTCCGGAATTAGGTGGGGGCATTGTTCGGGCGGTAGTACGGGATCTGATTCGGGCGGCCCGATCAATAATATTACTCTTTTCAGAAAAATTGGGAAGGTTGGTTCCAGCTACATGGCAGCCGGTTACTGCACAATCAGTGCTAATAATATCCTGAATGACATTGCTAAAGCTGACATCGGAAGTAACTAGCGCCGACATTTCAGTCTGACAACCGTTTGCTTCCTGCTCTACGATTGTGTACTCACCAGGCGACAGGTTGCTTAACTCCTCTGAGCTTTGAAACGGGTCGGCATCGATACGATACTGATAATCTGGGTTTCCGCCCTGAGCTTCTACCACTAGCGAGCCCGAAGCCTCCGAACAGGCGGAAGGGGAGATGGTGATATTGTTAATGGTTAGATCGGAAGCCGCTTCGTCGATAGTAACTGCCAGGGTAGTTTCGCAGCCAGTCTCATCCTGAGCGGTAATCTGGTAGGAACCCGCTGCCAGATTTTCAAACGTACCGCTATTCTGAAAGGATTGGGAGTTTAGCCGGTACATTGCCGAGCCAGAATTTCCCTGAGCCGTCACTTCCACCGAGCCGCCGCTCTCACAACGGGCCGATGATTGATTAATAATCGCTAGTGATAGTTGTCCGGAGCAACCTGGTTCGTCGCTGTCGTCGCAGCTAACAAAAGCCCACAATAGCAAACAAGCTCCCAGATGAGAGAATCGGTATGGAAAGTTCATGATGAGGTAGTCAGGTGAAAATTTGTAATGGGTAATTGTGATGACATTGTATCTTAGGAACATTTTTCCGCGCCACCGGGAGTCGGTCGCGGTGGCGCGGATGAGGCTCGGCGCCCGACGAATTCCGAGGTCTCATGCAAGAGATACCAGAATTCGTTATCACTCACCCGGCAAGAATATTTTTGTTTTTATCCTCAAGTTATTGTGCTATTACCAGTAATGAATAATGAGAGAATACAAGGTCCCTTTAAGACTTCAGTAGAAAACGCGAGATTCATTAGACAATAATTGTTTTTAACAGGGTATAGCCATCAGTTATATTTCCAGTAATAGAGTCTGCCATATTACCATCAAGGCTATCTGAGAAAAAATTATCATTTTCATTTAAAGTATCTGCTTCTCCATTATATCCATCTGTTGCATAGACAGTATCGCATACATTTTTTGGAAAAGCGACTTGCGTTGTTTTTAGTGAGCTCTCATCTGAATCAAATATTTCTAAGTGAAAGTGAGGGGATCTTCCTGGGTACCATCCTGGAAAAATACTTATGAAAGAAATTTGCCCATCTTCATTAGTTGTTTGTCTTCCACGCAGAAAGTTTTCATTTCTGTAATCGGTTTGCTGCAATCGTGTTTCTCCGTATTGAGAATAGTTTCCTTCTGCATCGCATTGCCATAAATCGACAATTGCACCTGAAAGCGGATTGCAATCATTACTTTGATCTTGGATAGTTAGTGTAATTAGCAAAGCCACGCCAGTTCTATTGCCAATGATATTTTGCATAGCCAAATCAGAAGGCGTTATTGTGGGAAAAGGTCCGGCTGTTTCGTTGGGTGTCAAGTCGCAATCCCCAGTTGCTGGGTCATTGCTAGCTGGGTCGCTAACATTAATATCATCTTCTGAGCAAGAAGCAATTACTGCGGGCAAGGCAACAATATTACCTAACCCAATTAATCCGGCTTTAAAAAAGTTTTTTCTGTTCATATCTAAATCATTTCTTGTTTTGGTGGTTATGCCTACTACTGTTTTTCTTTAGATATATTTTTATTAAAAAGGTTTAATCTGTTTTTACTCTACTGGAAAATATCAGGTAGAGTAGCAAGTAATATACTATTAATCAGTGCCTTACATCGGTGTTAATACGCAATTGAAGATTGAAATATGGGAGAAAATAGTCCGGAATCAGGAATCCCGGATTATCCAATGCCTCTTGTCTGATCCAAACAAAAGTATTGCTCAATAGCTTGGTCTGTTTTAGCGCAACCGATAGTTCAGCGCCACAAATACTCCGGTAGTGGAAAGCTTGATGTTGCCGAAGCCCACTCCCGCTACGGGTATTTTCACAAAAGGCTCTACTTGCAGTGCCCACCGTTTACTCAATGCTCGTTCGTACCCCACCGATAAATTGGCTACTCTAAAATAATGTCGGTTCTTATTACGCTCTCGATGTTTATAGCTTCTAGATTTATGACCCCGACCGCCCCGATATTGATATACATAGTCTTCGGTTAGCATCAGATAGGATGATAATCCGCCGCTTATGAATACGCGACTCTGGGGTAAGTTTAGGGCGTAGTATCGGATATTTATCGGAATGTCTAACACATCGCACTGGGCGTCAATGGTGTTAGGCATAGGATACTTTTTCCAGTAGCCCGGATAGGGCCGGTAAGCCTCTCCGGAAGCAGTATACAGCTTATTGGAAAAGACTACTCCGGTTTGAATGCTCAGCCGGGGCAGGACAAAATACTCTAACCCAATAGCAAATTTAGAACCTACCTGCGATACTTCTCCCAGATTGATCGCACTAATATCCGGCGACACACCCAAGCTGATTCGCCAACGAAGCGGACGAACCCTTTCTGTTAGCGGAGGTAGCACTTCATCAGTAGCTTCCTGCTCCACTTCCAGCGGCAAAACTGAAGGGTAATGCAACTTGCCCACCCTTGGCTGTACTCCGTTTCTCTCCACGTATGCTACTCCCTCAGCCTGCATCCAGCTATTGGCTGTATTTTGGGGTAGCTCGTATAAGAATTGACTGCTCGCCGATTGATCTTGCTGCCCGGTGGGCACATTACTTTGCTTATAGGTTTCTTCGCTTGCTGCTTCCTTTGGCTGGTTGGCCGGGTTTGGCTGTGTTGCTTCTTCAGGAGCGGGAGGCAGAGGAGTTTCTTTACTTATCGTGTGGTTTGTGATCAGAGCCTCACTTTTAGTAGTCTCCGGTGCTGATTTTGAGGTCTGATACCAGAAGGCCGTTCCCAGTGCGCCCGACAGCATGAGTAATAACACCAACCCCAATAGTTTTTTGGCAGACGAACCGGATTCTCCTGACGGACGCTCTAGTTTCTGGCGCATTTTTTTCCAGGCGTTCGGGTTGAACGGTACACGATGCTGTTCGGCGGCCTGCCGGAAGAAGGCGTCAAATTCCTGATCTTTCATACCTTGCATGCTATCCGTTCATTTTTTTTTATCATCAATCGTAACTGAGCCCGGGCTCTCGATAAATTCGACTTGGATGTGCCCACTGATATATTTAGAGCCTGAGCAACATCCTCGTGGGAATAGCCGTCGATCACAAAGAGGTTAAACACCGTGCGGTACATCGGTGGCAGGTACTGAATCAGGCTGAAAATTTCCTGATACGATAACTGACTGATAATGCTGGTGGTGTTAGAGGCTACGTCTGCCTGCGTTTCAATAGGAGCATGGTTGTAGTGCTTTTTGGTTTTGTGGTAATGGTTGATCGCAGTATTGATTAGAATACGTCTGAACCAGGCCGAAAACGATTGTTTGGAGTCGAATTTCTCAAGACTGCGGTATGCTTTCAGAAATCCGTCGTTGAGTACTTCAATAGCATCTTCTTCATTAGCGGTGTAGCGCAGGCAAATGCTCATCCCGAAGCCGTAAAATTTCTCGTACAATTGCTTTTGGCAATCTGGCTGGTGATCAATGCACCCTTGGATCAGAGGCAGGATATTGTCGGGTTGCGCTAAACTCACATTGAGCGTGTTTGTCGATCAGTACCAGTACTATCGTGAAACGGTTGCGTGAACAAGAAAAAAATACAAAAAAATGGCAGTAGGTACCAAAAAAATAACCAACCTCTAGAAGAGACTGGTTATTTGCGTATGAGACGTAATTCTACCTTCCTACTGTACCTACTAATCTATTTACCTATGAGAAAATCTTTTATCTATTTTACCGATTCTCGGCGACTAATTTGCTGCTTTTATTACTTAGTAGAGACTACCGGGTGGATGTCACCTAGAAATTCAGTTTTTTTTAAATTTTTTTGGCCCGGTCATTTTTCCCTCCCTTTGCTACCACTGCCTGGCTTTTTGTCTAACTTTGCCCCGCAAACTTGCCGATATGGAAGAACCAGTACAAACCGTATGGGAACAGCTTAAAGAATGGACACTGATGGTGTATCAGTGGTTCACCTATGATCTTATTGCAGACTTTAATTTGATTGACATTATTGTTTTGCTGTTCAGCATTATTCTACTAATCTACTTTACTGGTAAATTTCGTGCGTTATTAGTCAATCGGATTTTAGTTCGCTACAACCTGGATATTGGCATTCGCCAATCTATCGGTACTATTGTTCGCTATGTGCTTCTGGTACTGGGTTCTATTCTTATTATGGATTCGGCTGGAATCCACTTGAGTTCTTTGACGGTACTGGCAGGAGCACTTGGTGTAGGACTGGGGTTTGGCTTGCAAAATATTGCTGATAATTTTATTTCAGGACTGATTATCTTGTTCGAGCGGCCCATCAAGGTGGGTGATCGGATTGAGGTAGGAGATATTAGTGGCGACGTGGTGAAAATTTCAGCTCGGGCTACTACCGTTATTACTAATGACAATATCTCTATCATCGTCCCCAATTCGGAGTTTATTTCCTCCCAGGTAATTAACTGGAGCCATAACGACCGGCTGGTGCGCTTTCGCTTTCCAGTAGGTGTCTCCTACCAGGAAGATCCAGAAAAGGTGAAAAGATTATTAATGGAAGTAATGGAGAATCAACCAGGAATTTTGGATCAACCACCACCTGACGTCTGGTTTGATGAATTTGGGGATAACTCTCTCAACTTCAATCTGATAGTCTGGACCTCGCAGTACGTTCAGCGGCCCAAATCCCTTAAAAGTCAATTATATTTTTCCGTATTTAAGAAATTTTCAGAACACGGCATCGAAATTCCTTTCCCCCAACGCGACCTACACATCCGCAGCGGAGAATTGCCGGTAGAACTTAAAAACCACAATGGAATCAACTCTCACAAAACCTAAAAAATACTTCGTCTTCGACTTTGACAGTACCTTTACTCAGGTTGAAGCGTTGGACGTACTGTGCGAAATAGCTTTGGAGAACGATCCTAACCGAGAGGCAGTACTATCCGAAGTGAAGCGAATTACTAACTCCTGCATGAACGGGGAGATCTCCTTCCGAGAATCATTGGAGAGCCGCTTAGCACTACTTCCAGCTCATCGCGAACATTTGCCGAAGCTGGTAGAGCAATTACGGAACAGCGTTTCGATCTCGTTCGAGCGAAATAGAGAATTCTTCGAGAAATCGTCCGATCGTATCTACGTGATTTCTAACGGCTTTAGAGACTTTATTTTGCCGGTTACCCGCGACTACAATATCCCCGATGAGCATGTATTTGCCTATGAATTTACGTTCGACGAGCAGGGAAATATCACCGGCTTCGACCAAAATAATCTGCTCTCTACCGACGAAGGGAAAGTAGCCGTTATTCGTGATCTGGACCTGAACGGTGATATCTACGTGATTGGCGACGGCTACAACGATTACAAAATAAAAGCAGCAGGTTTTGCCAATAAATTTTACGCCTTCACCGAAAATATTGAGCGTGACTCGGTGGTGGATAAAGCCGACCACATAACCCCATCTTTAGACGAATTTTTGTATTTAAATAAAATGAACACTGCCATCTCTTATCCCAAAAATAGAATCAAAGTTCTTTTGCTGGAAAACATCCACCCGGATGCGGCCCGACGACTAAAGGAGGAGGGCTATCAGGTAGAAACCCACGATGCTGCGATGGACGAAGCCGAACTGGCCGAACGTATCAAAACGGTATCCATTCTCGGCATTCGCTCTAAAACCCAGGTGACCCAAAAAGTACTAGAAAATGCGAACCGTCTGTTAGCCATTGGTGCGTTTTGCATTGGAACCAACCAGATTGACCTGACGGCGAGCTCTAAAAGAGGTATTGCCGTTTTCAATGCGCCCTACAGCAACACTCGCTCGGTGGTGGAGTTAGCCATTGGTGAGATTATTATGCTCATGCGAGGCATTACCGATAAATCAGCAGGGATGCACCAGGGGCTGTGGGGTAAGTCAGCCAAGAATAGCAACGAGATTCGGGGTAAAAAACTGGGCATTGTAGGCTACGGAAACATCGGCTCCCAGCTATCGGTACTAGCCGAAAATATGGGGATGGATGTGTACTACTACGATATTGTGGAAAAGCTGGCCCTCGGCAATGCCACTAAGTGTAATTCACTGAAAGAACTGCTGAGTCTGGCCGATGTAGTCTCACTGCACGTTGACGGGCGGGGAGAGAATAAGCAATTTTTTGGCGAGGATGATTTTACCCAGATGAAAGAAGGGGCTTTCTTTTTGAATTTAAGCCGAGGATTTGTGGTGGATGTGGAAGCACTGAAGGAGAGGCTGCTAACTGGCCACATTCGGGGGGCTGCGGTAGATGTGTTTCCTACTGAGCCCAAGAGTAATGAAGAAGAATTTGTATCGGAGCTCCGCAACCTACCCAATGTAATTTTAACACCCCATATTGGCGGCAGCACCCAAGAAGCTCAGGAAAATATTGGCGAATTTGTTCCGGGAAAGCTGATGGAATATATCAATACTGGAAGCTCCTTCCTGAGTGTGAACTTCCCGAATGTACAGCTTCCATTATTGCAGAATGCCCACCGGCTTATGCACATTCACCATAACAAACCCGGAGTGCTGGCCAATATTAGTCAGGTACTGGTAAAGCATAACATCAACGTAGTAGGGCAATACCTGAAAACCAACGAAGACATCGGCTACGTCATTATCGACATCGACAAGGCCTATGACGATCAGGTCATCAAAGAGCTACGCGCCATCGAAAACACCATCCGCTTCCGAGTACTCTACTAGCAATTAACAGTGAACAATGTGCAATGAACAATTGAATGTAACTTTGTGAAAGGAGAAGCATGCTTTTCAATTGCACGGGGTGCCCCGCACATTGCTAATTGTTCTCTGCACATTGTATATTGAATTAAATGCTTTTGAATAGGTGGGAACCGTTACAGCTTCGTTTTCTATGCTGATCCCAAAGCTTTTGACTGAGTTCTTGTTTCTGTGAACCGTCTATGCTTAAAGTTAAAAAAATGAGCGATTGACGAGAAAGCGCCTTTCCGATTAACTCATTCTATCATTCAATCATTCTCTCTTTCATAGTTTGTAAAAAATCAGGATGGGAAAACTCGGGTTTAGGGTAGCTGTAAAAGCCCTGACCGGTTTTTACTCCCAAATGTCCTTGATCTACGTAGTTCTCTTTAAAAAATTAGGCTACTCGTTGCTGTAGAGGGTCCTGGTTGCGCTCGGCCCAAAAGTTAGTGACCTTATAAACTGTATCCAGCCCGATGTAATCCATAATACCAAAGGGTCCGCTAGGGGTGTGCATAATACCCATCCAGGCCCGGTCCACATCCTGATGCGAAGCCACCTCACCTACCACTAACTGATTGGCAGCACCCAGAAGCGATACCAGCATCGTATTAAACACGTAACCACTGTGTTCCTTTTCCAACACAATTGGAATCTGGTCAATAGCGCGGGCGAAGGCCACCGTAGTATCAATCGTTTCTTGCGAGGTACTGGGATGGGGCATCACATCGGCTACATTGGAGGTCCATACATCCGGGTGAAAGTGCAGTGCCACCAACTTAGTAGGACGACCACTGGTTTCGGCGAACATGGAGGGTAGTAGGGTAGAGGTATTGGTAGTAAAGATACAGTGCTGAGGCGCGTGCTGGTGCAGCCCGCCGAATACCATACCTTTTAGCTCTGGGTCTTCCGGCACCGATTCACTCACTAAATCGGCTGAGTGGGCCGCCTCGATCAGATTGGTAGTAAATCGAAGCCGTTGCTCTACCGAAGATCTACCGTCCTCTAAATCATCCTCCAGTATATCGAGGTAGCGTTTGATTCGCCTTTGGGCGGTGCTCAACGCGTCTTCTTTGATATCATAAATAGTTACGCTAAAGCCGTGTATAGCCGACTGTAAACCAATTTGTTGGCCCATCGTACCCGCTCCAACGATAAGTACGTTTTTAATGTCTGTCATGGGTTGTTGTTTTATCTAAAATAACGCAGCCCTCAAGGGGGAATGTTTAATTACAATATACAGAGAACAATTTACAATTAACAGTTAGCAATTAACAGTCATCAATGAAACCTCCTGATCTGAATAATGTGTCATTGCAAGTGGCTCATTGCTAATTGTACATTGATTAAACCGTTTCCGATTGTTGTTCCTCTAGGGCTTCGGGCTCGTCGGTCTCAATTTTTTCAATTTCCTTGTCTACCTCTTGCCAGTAATACGAAGCGAAATCGTCGTAGGGAGTAATTTTAGTGCCGGTCAGTACTAGTCCTAGTGTCATGACAATGCTTGTAATGATAATTACAAACAGCAGCACTCCTGAATTAAAATTCTGAGACTGCATTTCCGCCGGAATGGAAAAGAAGAGCAAGATCGTAATCAGGCCTCGCGGGGCGATGAAAAGCTGGGGAAGAATATCACGGCGGATAAAGAGCTTTAGCAGGATAAACCGTAAGATGAAAATAATGGCTAATAGAATTACACTTACCCAGGCTACTTTGCTGTCAAAAATAGTGGCGATAGTAATCGTCATACCAAAAATAACGAAGAAAAACGTTCGGACTACGAAGGCACTCTCCATTGTAATGAGCCGGAAGTTGTTTAAAACACTACTGACGGCCCGGAAGTCAATAAGTTGCTTTAACCTACCGAAGAAGAATAGCTTGTGATTATTCAGGATCAGGCCGAAAATGAGAATAATGATAAGCGACGAGAGATGAAATAGCTTGCCTACTGAATAGAGCAGCAGCAGCACCGAAATCAGCAGGAATAGCTTCACGCTGGTATCTAGTTTTTGAAATAGCAGTACTAATCCGTAACTAAGCAGCACCGATAGCCCCACAGTAATTCCAATATTGCTCACCACATCCCAAACAATAGCAGTTGTTGATTCGGTTTCAGCGTTACCGATCAGAAAATAGAAAAACATGATACCCAGAATATCGGAAAAGGTAGCCTCATATACCATAAATTCTCGGGTATGTTCGTCTTTCAGCCCCCCCACACTGGGGATTACAATCGCACTACTGATAATTGCGAGAGGGACGGCGTATACTAGCGAAGTAAAAAACGTATCACCATAAGCGTACTGTAAAATGTAAGCCCCGGCAATAGCAGTAACCACCAGTGCTATGAGCGCTACAAAGAACGACTTCCAGATGATGGGCCAGCGGTCGGCGGTAAGTTCCAGGTCTAGCGCGGCTTCTAGCACAATCATGGTAAGCCCCACAATCCCCAGCACCTCCAGCACCGAGATCAGATAATCGCCGTTGACAAAGCCCATAGCTTCGGCCCCGTACTTCAGCCCAATACCCAGAATAATGAGTAGCAGCACACTGGGAACATTGGTTTTGTTAGAAACCAGATTGAACAGATACGAAACAATAATGATCAGCGAGGTAGCAATTACTGCTACGTACGCATTAAATTCGGTCATGCCGGTAAAAATTACTTAACAATACCAGCAAAACGAGGTAACTAACCGGAAAGTTATGGCTTAAATGTATTCGGGTGTTTGTGTGTTCAGGTGTTCATGGAAGTAATAACTTTAAACACCTTAGATCTATTTTACCACCATACCCCAAGCTTCCTGGAGCTGGGGATTATCTTTGAGTGCTACGCGGGCGATATATTTCAACTCTTTAACTCATTCGGTAAGTTCAGCCAGAGCCTCATTGCGTTGCTGAGTAGCGCGTTGGGCGTAGACTTTATGCTGCAAGCGGCCGTGCTTAGCCGAAATCAGGGAGTGAATTTCTACCAATGCCTGCGACCATTCCTCTGTCTTCAGGCCAAATCGTTCTTCCAGTGGAGTGATGCCGGGGCTTTGGTGTAAAAAAGCTAGGCCTGATCTAACCACTCCTGCTGGGTAGTGGGTGTCGCCTGATGAATACGTAGTTTACGTAGTACGTCCGGCTGATCTCGGTAGACCATACGTACCAGGGTTACGTATTCCTGATAGGAGCGCTTAGCCTACTGAAAGTCCCCCTTCCATTACTGGTTAGCATCGTACTGCGACTCGGCCAGCTCTTCGCGCAAATGCTGAAACTCCCGGGCAGCTTTTAAGCGGGTTTCGCCTTCTTTAATCCGGCGCAGTGGAAAGCCGTAGGTAGCAAACAGCTTTTGTAGCTCCTCGCTGTTCATAATACTCTGAATGATAGCTTCTCCTTCGGCAAACTGTCGGTTAATAGCAACACTGGGCATAGTTTTTTGGTGTTTATTGCAGACGAGGCCCAATTCTTACACATTCGGCACACAGCCGTACATCAGAACGTAAAAATTTACTCGTTCAGCACCCTACCTTGCTGGATGAATACTAAAATGAGAGCTGAATGGTATTTTTAACGGGAAATAAGGAGTGAACAGAACTCAGTTTAATGATCATCTTCTTGGAAAAAGATGATACTGCCTACCATCTATGAATACTTTGTCTCACCATTTAGCAATCATTGTCAAACTGGCTGTACAGTAAGGTTTCGAATTACAAATCCCTATGCTAATACCTTTCGGACACTTCGGCGCACCGATAACATATCCGAAAGAGCGGGGGATCGCATTAAGGACTTCCACTAGTTACAATCTCTACTAAATCTTCATTAGGCTCGCCTTGGTCAGTGACTAGGCCGAAGCTGCCGCTTTTGTAGTCCCAGTTGGCGTAGGCAATGTTATTGGCTTCAAAGATGTCAACCATATCCTGGTACCAGCGTAGCCGGTCTTGCTGGGGGGCGGAGGTGATGACTCCCCACTCGCCGCAGTAGAGGGGTAAATTAAGCTCTTGAGCTACGCGCATAGGTTTTGCCATCATTTTCTCTAGCGTATCGCGGTGGTAAGTGTGCATCCGCTCTTCGGCGTAGGCTTTCTGGGTATTGGGTAGGGTATCAAACTCAGTTTCGATTACAATAGGGCCAGGATAATGCACGGGCCCTTCGTAGTTAGCAATATTGGTCCAGCTAGCTCGGTAGTGGGTAAGTAAAAAAGGCTCGTAGAAGTGAAAGCTGAGCAGAATATTGGGATCATTCTCTGGCACTTTAAGTTCATCAAAAGTATCCGCACTTTGCCAGCGGTTACTCCCGATCACAATCACCCGTTCCGGCTCCCGCTCGCGGATGACGGCTACTGCCCGGGCTACCAGTTGATTCCAGTTTTCGGGATCGTCAGCGACTGGCTCGTTCATCAGTTCGTAAGCAACCATACTGGTAGGGTAAGAACGTAGCGTATCCGATAGCACCCGCCAGAGGTCCATAAACCTTTCCTGTTCGGCAGGATCGGTCCACAGTGGTTTTTCGTCTTCATTGAAGTGGTGAGAACGGAGAATATGCAAGTCTACAATCGCCCGGAGGTTTTCATCCTGGCACCAGTCTAGGGCACTAGTGAGAAGCTCGAAGGCTTCAGATTCGGGATTACCAGCTTCGTCAAACATCTGCTCCTCATCAATCGGGATACGCAGATGATCAAACCCCAGATCAGCCAGATACTCTACGTCATCTTCCGTAAAAAACGCGCGTCGTTCCGCTCCCCGCCGACTGCTCTGCGACAGCCAGTGTGAGATATTCGTACCCTTGTGAAGTTTGAACTCACCGTAGTCATCCTCGGCTGATTCATTTGGAGTGTCAGTAGCGGCATTCTGGCAGGCAATTAGCGTGGCAAAAAGAAGGAAATAAACGACTTTCATAGTTTTAGGTTTAGCCGGTGAAAGTAGAATAATTGGAGGGGAAATTCAAAAAGTTGGTGTTAGGGTGTTTATGTATTAGGGTGTTATAGTACTAGAAGTTTAAAGTAGGGCTTCAAGTTTTAGTAATTTTAACACCATAACCCCGTTCCACGGCGGCCATAACACCATAACACCATAACACTTGAACAAAAGTATCTCTATCCTTATGTCAGTGCGAGACACTGAGCGGTATTTGCCCGAGTGTCTGGATTCTATTCTGGCACAAACCTACGTTGACTGGGAATTGGTAGCGGTGAACAATGAATCTTCGGATCGCTCGATGGCGATTATGCGGGAGTATAGCCAGCGAGACTCTCGTATTCGGGTGTTTGACACGGATAGGGAAGGATTGATTCCGGCTTTGCAAACCTCCTACCGGCACGCTCGCGGAACCCTACTTACCCGCATGGATTCGGACGATATTATGCCAGCAGATAAACTGGAGGTGATGCGCCGCACTTGGCAACAGTACGGTAAGGGAACGATAGTGGCCGGTGGTACCAAGTACTTTGTAGATAAGGGTGAGGTAGGAGGTGGGTTCCGGCGCTACGAGCGATGGCTGAATCAGATTGCGAAAGAGCAAACCTACTACGAAGAGATTTACCGCGAGTGCGTGATTCCCTCCCAGTGCTGGCTGGCACATCGGGATGATTTTTCGGCTACCGGAGGTTTCACGCCCGAAGTATATCCGGAAGACTACGACCTGTGCTTTCGGTTCTACCAGCAAAAGCTTCATGTGGTTGGAATAGATAAGGTGCTAAACTACTGCCGTGATCGTCGAGACCGTACCTCTCGGACGGATAGTAGCTACCAGGACAATCGGTTTTTTGAGTTGAAAGTGCGTTACTTCTACGAACTGAATCGTGATCCGAATCGTCCGCTGGTACTGTGGGGAGCCGGACGCAAGGGGAAAGATTTGGCTAAGTTGCTATTAAAACAGGAAGGCCATTTTCATTGGGTTTGCAATAACCCCCGAAAGATAGGGAAAGAAATTTACGGAATTGAGTTGCAATCTACGGAAGTGATTCCCGAACTAGATCATCCGCAGATTCTGATAGTTGCAACTTCACCCTCGGTACAGCCTGAGATCCAAAGACAGTTAGCCAATTGGAATAAGCTGCCCAGAAAGGATTTCTGGTTTTTTGCGTAATTTCCCCACAACTACTAATTCTACTACAACAACCAAGCATGCAAACCCTGCTCTCCTTTCTGGGCTTCACCGCCTTTGTTGCCTTTTACTCCTGGTATCGTCTGCGTAAAGAATCACTCTCTTCCCGAGACGGTTTCTTTTTGGGTGGCCGGAGCTTAACCGGAGTGGTGATTGCCGGATCAATGCTGTTGACAAATATTTCCACCGAACATTTGATTGGCCTAAACGGCTCGGCCTACAAGAATGGCTTCATTATTATTGCCTGGGAAGTAACCTCAGCATTGGCACTGATTGTAGCAGCACTTTACTTTGTGCCTACCTATCTGAAGATGGGGCTGACCACTATTCCGCAGTATCTGGAGGAGCGTTTCGATAGCACTACCCGCACGCTGGTAGCCTTATTCCTGATGGTTTCTTTCGTAGTGACCCTGCTACCGATTGTGCTGTTTACCGGGGCCATCAATCTGGAAAGTATTTTTGACGTATCGGGCGTATTGGGAGTATCTCAAAACGAGGGGCTGTGGATCACAGTGGTGGTGATTGGGCTGATTGGTTCGGGCTACGCTATCTTCGGTGGACTGAAGGCAGTAGCCTATTCGGATACGATTAACGGGATTGGGTTATTCATCGGTGGTCTGGCCGTCCCGATACTAGCCCTGCTGGATATTGGAAACGGAAATGTGTTTACGGGTTTGTCGAGAGTGTATGAACATAGCCCGGAGAAGTTTAACGTAGTGGGAGCACCTGATTCGGTATTGCCGTTTAGTACGCTGTTCACGGGTTTGGTAATCAACCAGCTGTACTTCTGGGGTATGAACCAAACTATTATTCAGCGGGCGTTGGGAGCCAAGAATCTGAAAGAGGCTCAGAAAGGGCTGCTGTATACCGGAGTGCTGAAGACGCTGGTACCGCTCATCATTGTGCTACCCGGGGTAATTGCCTACTACTACTTTGGCGATCGTTTTTACGAAAATCAAGACATTATTTATCCCGAACTAATCAAGAAAGTGCTGCCGTTAAGCTTTGTTGGTTTTTTTGCCGCGGTAGTGATGGGAGCGGTGCTTAGCACCTTCAACAGTGTGCTTAACAGTGCGGCTACAATCTTTAGTGTGGGTATTTACCAACGACTGATCAATACTACAGCTTCCGACCGCCGACTGGTACGGGTGGGTAAGCTTTGCTCGGCCTTGTTGGCTTTGGTTGCGATTGTAGCGGCACCGCTAGTGGCGCGGGCTCCCGAAGGATTGTACCAATTATTGCAGCAGTTAAACGGGATCTTTTTTATCCCAATTGCTTCTATCATGATTGCCGGACTGTTCATTCCCCGCATCTCGGCCACCGGGGCAAAAGCAGCGCTTTTTGTAGGGTTATTGTTTTACATCCTGACAACATTTATCTTTAAGGTAGATATTCACTTTGTGCATATCTGGGGCATTGAGTTTTTATTGAATATGGCGGTAATGTTTGCAGTATCTTATTTTTATCCGAATACGCGCCCTGCCTGGTCATCTGATAAAACTCTTTTGGATATGCATCGCTGGAAGTATGCCCAACCATTTAGTATCGTATTAACCATCGTGATTATTGCTTTATATATTTGGTTAGGACAGTAAATAGTTAGCAAGGGTTACCCCGCAATTAACAGTGTGCGGGGCAACCCTTGCAATGAACAATGTCAGAAGGAAGAAGATCGGTAACGAGAATGGGAGGATGGAAATAAATAGAAATTAGAAAATTTGACTACGCGGTGGCCGAGTGACCATCAGTGACTAATAACAATTGGACAATTGAGCCATCGAACAATTCACTACTATGAAAGACACGAAACCAACATTAGATATAGAAGAACTTTGGGAAGAGGACTTGCGAGAGCGTTATCCCGAAAACGGAGAGAAGAAAAAGGAAGAATTCCGCAACTACGATAATCCGGGGCGAGACACGGTGCGGGAGTTTTACCGTCTCAACCATACGTACCAGTCTTACGACTTTGTGCTGGCCAAAGAAGCGGAGTACAAAAAGTTGCAGAAGCGAAAAATGACCCTCTGGGAAGCGGTGGAGTTTTTGAATACACTCATTGACGATTCTGATCCGGATATTGACCTGGATCAAACCCAACATCTGCTGCAAACTTCCGAGGCTATCCGGGCTGACGGCCACCCCGACTGGTTTGTGCTAACCGGCTTTCTGCACGATCTGGGCAAGATTCTCTGCCTGTTCGGCGAACCCCAGTGGGCCGTGGTAGGAGATACTTTTCCGGTAGGCTGCCAGTTTTCTGATAAGATCGTCTACCCCGAATTCTTTCAAGACAATCCGGATATTGATGATGAGCGCTATAATACTAAGTACGGCGTGTACGAACCTAACTGTGGGTTGGACAACGTGCATATGTCTTGGGGGCACGATGAATATTTGTACACTGCTATGAAGGATTACATGCCGGAGCCTGCGCTCTACATTATGCGTTATCACTCCTTCTACGCTCAGCACCGTGAAGGAGCCTACGATCATCTGATGAATGAGCACGATCATAAGATGTTTAAGTGGGTAGAGAAATTTAACCCTTACGATCTGTACACTAAGTCTCCTATAGCTCCGAATGTTGAAGAGTTATGACCCTACTACGAGGATTTGGCCTCTATGTATCTGCCGGATACCCTTGCGTTCTAGCCGACGTTTCTGCTACGCCGATGCCGGAAAAGATTACTATTTGCATTGCCGGACTGGGCCGGGCGGGACACTTTCATCTTCGCTCGGTGCAGTCGTCGGAACAGTTTACGCTGAGGTACATTGTAGATCCGGCAATTTCAGCCAATGAACACCCGGGAGGGCAGCAAACGAAGGTATTGCCGACACTGGAAGAAGCTTTGTCTGATCCTGCCTTAGATGCAGTGTTCGTTTCTACACCGACGCCCTATCACTACGAGCATATTACCCAGTCGTTGAAGGCGGGAAAGCACGTGTTTGCCGAAAAGCCGCTGGGCACTACCGTAAGTGAGATTCAAAACTGCTTTGACTTAGCCGAGGAAAAAAGGCTAGCATTGCATTTGGGCTTTCAGCGACGCTGCGATCAGAATTTTCAGGCGTTGAAGAAAAGCATTCAGGAAATTGGCTCAGTACGAACAATCAAAACCAGCTCTCGGGATAATCCTCAGCCTTCGTTGGACTATCTGCGTATTTCCGGCAATATCTTTCACGATATGCTTATCCACGACTTTGATATGCTGATTTACTTACTAGGCATGCGCGTACCGGAATCAGTCTACGCCATTGGTTACGCCTACAACCAGGACATTGGCGATTTGCCTGACTTTGATACCGTGTTAGTTACGCTGAAGTACCCTGATGGACTCATGTGCGCTATCGATACCAGCCGGATAGCCGTGTATGGTTACGATCAGCGGATTGAACTGTTTGGGGAGAAAGGAATGGTCATTGCCGAAAACCAGCGCAACGATTCGGTGCAGGTTCATACCGAAGCTGGAATGCGTCAGTCTCCGGTTCAACACTCGTTTCCCCAGCGGTACCAGGATGCTTACGCCCGAGAAGTAGAAATTTTTGGGCAGGGAATCTTAAATCAGCGTTTCTATAATGTGACTAGGGAAGAATGCCTGCTTTCCCATATTATCGCCGATGCGGCCCATCAATCGGCTACAACCAACTCGGTAGTGAATGTTGTTCAGATGTATAATTCCTGCGTTTGACAACCCTCCTCAATACTTCTGAGAAAGAAAAATCATAATTTGTTACTAAAATGTATAGCAAATAAGAATTTAGTTTATATATTTGATCTACAATTTAGTATCATATGAAAGAATCTCGTTTAGGTGACTTTGAAGAAACAGTTTTATTACTAGTAGGAATTTTAGGTGAGAGTGCCTACGCCTTTAAGCTAGCGGAAGAGTTTGAAGCTCAAACCGGACGCACGGTATCCATTGGTGCAGTACATTCTACGCTAAGCCGATTAGAAGATAAAGGTTTTCTTACTTCCGAAATGGGCCAGGCCACAGCCGAACGGGGTGGGCGTCGTAAACGCATTTATACCATTACGGCCTACGGTCAGCGAGCTTTGGAAATCTCCCGCGATCTGAAAGTATCGCTATGGAGGCAATTTCGACCAGGATGGGCTTGATTGTGAGATTAACAGGATAACGATTTAGCGATTGAAAAGATTTAGAAGATGAAAGAAGAAATCAATGACCCCTCGACATATAAAATAATCGGTTGTGCCATGAAAGTACACGGCACTTTGGGTAACGGATTTCAAGAAGTGATTTATCAACGATGCTTGGCGATTGAGATGGAAAAGCAAGGGCTAGGGTTTGCTCGTGAACTAGAGATGCCTATTTACTATGAAGGCATACAAGTAGGTACTAGAAGAGTCGATTTTGTGGTGGAGAATCAGGTGATAGTTGAACTAAAAGCGATCATTCATTTGGAAGATGTCCATCTGGCACAAGGTCTCAATTACCTGCAAGCATACAAAATCGATAAGGGGCTACTCATCAATTTCGGTTCCAAAAGTTTAGAAGTAAAACGTCTATTTAGCAAAGCACACAAGGCAACACACTAACCGTCCTGAAAGAAAAATCCTGCTAATCCCATCATCCCGTGAATCCCGATCCCAACAAGTTACCACCTCAACTCGCTCAGCGTTTTCTTCGCTGCTTCCTCCGGGACGAGCTGGCTGAGGAAGTAGAGGGAGATTTGGAGGAAAAGTTCTACCAAACGTTGGAGGAGCACTCATTATCTAGAGCGAAGCGCAATTACTGGTATCAAGTCTTTCATTATCTGCGACCGTTCGCTATCCGTAATCTAACAGCATTCTATAACTTAACCCATTGTGCAATGTACCAAAGCTACGTTAAAATTGGCTGGAGAAATCTTAGGAAGCAGAAAACTTACTCTTTAATTAAGATCGGCGGGCTTGCCTTGGGCATCACAGCCTGCCTATTAATCACTTTGTTTATTCAGGATGAGCTTCGCTACGATCAACACTATTCGGATGGTGATCGTATCTACCGAGTGATTGGTGTGCTCAACGATCAGGGCGAGATTCTAAAAGGGATACATTTTCCTGCTCCGATGGCTAGTGTGCTGAAAGGTGATTTTCCGGAAATAGAAACCACGGGTAGGATCAACGCCAGCGAGCTTTTTGGTGCTGGCGGCAGAGAAGTACGTCGGGCTGATAAGGCAGAGAATGTCTACGAAGAAGGTTTTGTCTACGTCGATCAGGAGTTATTAGATATGCTCCAGCTTAACTTTGTTCAAGGCGAGCGGTTAAGAGCCTTAGCAGAGCCTAATACTATCGCCATCTCTCAGAGTCAAGCTAACAAGTTATTTCCTGATGAAGATCCTTTGGGTCAAACACTGGTACTTGGTAACGATGAAAATCAACTTTATAAAGTAGGTGGGGTCTTTGAAGATTTTCCCACTACTTCTCACTTTCAGTATGATTTTCTGATTACGATGACCGGTCGGGAATTTTGGCCGGGTGAACAAACCTTCTGGGGGGCTAGTAACTACCACACCTACATTAGGGTTCAACCCGGAACAGAGGCTGATTTGTTAGAAGCGAAGCTGACGAAGGGGGTTATTCAAAACTACGTTTTGCCCAGCTTTCAAGAATCAGGTATGGTAGATGCTGAAGCGTTTGCCTCAAACCTTAGTATAGAATTACAACCTATTGGCGATGTTCATCTGTACTCGGCTGGTATAGAGGATCATCTCCGTCATGGAGATATTCGTTTTGTCTGGCTATTCGGGGCTATTGCCGGATTTATTCTACTTATTGCCGTTATCAACTTTGTTAATCTTTCTACTGCTAAGTCGGCTAACCGGGCCAAGGAAGTAGGACTGCGAAAAGCGATAGGTTCGGCTCGTCGTCAACTGGTTTATCAGTTTCTAACCGAATCGCTATTGATTAGCTTTTTATCATTTGTCTTAGCAATGTTGTTGGCTTTCTTTCTGTTACCTTATTTCAATGATTTATCGGCCAAGACCTTAACCTTCCCTTGGCAAGCGTGGTGGTTCTTACCAGTATTGGTAGTAGTAGCCATAGTTATTGGCGTTTTGGCCGGACTCTACCCCTCAGTATATCTTTCTCGCTTTAAACCTGCTCAGGTACTAAAGGGAGAAGTAAGCCGAGGTAGTAAAAGCTCTAAGCTGCGGAGTGCTTTGGTCATTTTTCAGTTTACTACCTCCATCATATTGATTATTAGTACCGCTATTGTCTATCAACAGATGCAGTTTATTCTTACCAAAGATGTGGGCTTTGATAAAGAACAGGTAATACTGCTTCAGGGAGCCAATACCTTAGACCAACAGTTACCTACTTTTAAAAATGAGCTACTACAATTGTCGGATGTAAAACAGGTATCTGTTAGCGACTACTTACCCATTACCGATACGAAAAGAAATGGTAATACCTTTTGGAAGGAAGGAAAAGTAACCGAGGATGTAGGAGTAGGAGGACAGATATGGCGCACAGATGAAGACTACTTGGAAACGATGGGGATGAACATTATAGAAGGGCGGAATTTTAACGTTGAGATGGCCAGTGACTCACAGGCGGTGATCATTAACCAGCAAATGGCCCAGGAATTGGGACTGGATGACCCTGTTGGTCAGGAGATTACCAATAGCCGGGCAACTTGGCAAGTTATTGGAGTAGTGAAAGACTTTCATTTTGAATCATTAACAGAAGAGATACGTCCTCTTTGTTTTGAACTCGGCAACAGCCCCTCTGTAGTGTCAGTGAAGGTCAATACGACTGATATGCGGGAGGTACTAGATGCTGTGACGGCAGTATGGAATCGGTTTTCCCCTAATCAAACCATACGCTACACTTTTCTCGATGAAAGCTTCGCCATGATGTACGCTGATGTGCAACGCATGGGTCGTATCTTCACCAGTTTTGCTATTTTGGCGATAGTCATTGCCTGCCTCGGACTATTTGCTCTTTCGGCCTTCATGGCGGAACAACGCCGAAAAGAAGTCAGCATCCGTCTGGTGTTGGGAGCTTCTTTCGGACAGATCTTCCGCCTACTTACCCAAAACTATCTGATCCTGATTGTAATCTCGCTAATAATCGCCATACCCATTGCCTGGTATTTTATGCAACGCTGGTTAGAAGATTACGAATACCGCATACCCATTCAGTGGGATGTTTTCGCTCTAGCCGGTTTAATGGCTATTGCTATAGCGGTGTTGACAGTTAGTTATCAATCCATTCGGGCGGCGCTGGTTAATCCTGCGGACAATTTACGATCAGAGTAAGGTCACTAAAACTACCTGATTGAACCTGCTGATACTACCGTTTTTGACTGTTACAGCGGTAAACCAAAGAAAGAAAAGCCATACTAAAAAGCGATGAAAACGAGTAGCCTAATCCATATTACAGTAATCATTCTCACTCTCGTCCTTCAAGTCACAGGGCAAGATCAACCCTATGGCTCTAATGAGCAAGCTGGAAAATATCTAGATGTAGGGGACGCCAACATTTACTATGAAGTATACGGAGCAGGTAAACCTATTCTGCCGCTTCACGGAGGCATGTTCGTCTACATAGACGAATATTCAACTTACATTCCAATCTTAAGCAAAAACTATAAAGTGATTGCTATCGCCACAAGAGGACATAGCAAATCTGAATTAGGTACCAAGCCTTTATCCTATGAACTATTTGCGGAAGATGCTTCTAAAGTTCTTCAGGAAGAAAGCAACGAAAGTGCTAGCCTCATTGGGTTTAGCGACGGGGCAATTATATCACTAGTATTCGGAGCGAAGTATCCTGAGCTTACGAATAAAATTGTTTCTCTAGCGGGTGGATTTGGCTCTACCTGGTTTCATCAAGAAGCACTAAATTCTATGAAAGAAATCACGGGAGAAGGATTGCAAGAGAAGTATTCTGAATTTGTGACGTACCGAAAGAAGTTCATGCCCGAACCTGACCGTTGGGATGAATTTATTGAGAAGCTCAATCAAGTCAATATGCAGTCGGTGTACATCACGGATGAAGAAGCAAAATCAATTACATCTCCGGTTTTAATTGTAGGAGGCGACAAAGACGACTATTTCCGCGCTGAAGGTTTTGAGCATATGCACCAAACCCTACCGAATAGTCAACTTAAGATTTTACCCGGATACAATCATCTGGATATAATAACGAAGGAGTTAGTATTCAAAGAAACAGTTCTACCATTTCTTACTGATTAACTAAACAAAGAAATCTTTATCGTAAACCTAGTCTAGAGCTTAGAGAAAAGTAAAAGATCAGCTATTGAAATCGCATAAATATAGCCCGCCGAAATCCGCCCAAAAGTTCCTCCGCTGGTTTTTGCGCGATGAACTCGCCGAAGAAGTAGAAGGAGATTTAGAAGAGAAATTCTATCAAACACTGAAAGAGCATTCGTTAGCTCAAGCAAAGCGCAATTATTGGTATCAGGTATTTCACTACCTACGACCCTTTGCCATACGAAATTTATCAACATTGTATAAACCAACTTACTACGCTATGTACCGCAACTATTTTAAAATCGGCTGGAGAAATATCTTAAAATACAAAGGCTACTCGCTAATCAATATCAGCGGGTTGGCAGTCGGTATGGCTGTGGCCACCCTCATCGGCCTTTGGCTGCACGACGAATTATCGTTTAACAAATATCATCAGAATCACGACCGCATTGCCTGGGTGATGCAGAACCAAGACTTTGAAGGGGAAATCCAAACCTGGTGGTCACAAGCGAAGCAACTAGCCCCTGAACTAAGAGAAAACTACGGAACATATTTTGAATATATTATCGCATCTAGTTTTCCACAGGGGCGAGTACTGCGGAAAGATGATAAGACACTGACCAAAACTGGTATGTTTATGGAACCTGCCGCTCCCGAGATGCTTACGCTGAAAATGCTCAGTGGTACTCGGCAAGGTTTGGTAGAACCTAATTCTGTTCTACTGG
>CAKZYJ010000464.1 GCA_937884755.1 uncultured Flammeovirgaceae bacterium | reverse complement strand
GTTAGTCTGCGATAGCCATTTTGAATTGAGTAATACCGACCCCTGAGTTTTTCAATATCTTCCCAAGTCATACCTCCACCTCCGCTTCCATCTTAGATACACCCGAGCTAATCGTTAGCCCTTCAAATTCTCCAGTGTAAGGATCTAAATCCATCCCATCATTAAAGCGCGTGATTGCTACGCGTTTCAAATGATTGTCTAGGTTTTGACATAACGCTACATGCTCAGAAAGCTTACCAATGTAGCTACCTCTAGAGGTAGATAACAACTCTTTATCAGTCACTTTAATATCGTAAATCATAAAGAATTTTTCGCTTGTTATCACAAATCGTTGCTTGCTCATTTCTCTGATATTTTCGTTGGTTTTACTAATTGCTTTTTCGCCTGCTTCAATACCTTCCGCATCTGGTAGTAGTCTATGATTCCAGTCACAGCCTTTCTTATCCACTTCACTACGGGCAGCTTGCTGATTTTCCGGTAGAAAAGTAACTGACCAAGCAGGCTTCCGAATACGGTAATGGCAGCGATATACATCAATAGGAAGCCGATCGCTTTGAGTAGTAGTATCATTGTTGTCTCTTTTTATATTCTTCAATTGCACTACAAATCAGCAGCGTAAACAGCAGGGCTACGCCAGTGTAGACTAAGGGGAGGTAATTGATGTCAGTCATGGAATGGGAGGGGGTGTGGTGTTATATCTTCTCTATTTCACTAGCGGGTATCCGGTGAGGCATACCAAATAGTGGTTGATTACTAATGATTCTGCCTTGTTCTATGGCTCTGCGAACGGTTATTTCTGATTTCCCCGCCTTGATAGCTGCCTCTTTTACACTGTACTCTTTCTTCTCCTCTATGCGTAGACGTAACTCTTCTAGCATCTCATTCATTTCCTGCATCTGCTGTACAATCCGTTGATTGCGCTGCTGTATTTGGTGGTATAAGGCTTGTTCGGGAGTCATTGTTAGCGGTATAGCTTTTGATTGTCTTCGCGGTCTTCGTTTCGGCTCTCTTCTAATCGCTTGAGACGTTCAGTCAGGAGTAAATTGTTTTGGTAAATCACATGATTAGCTACATCCGACTTATCCATTTTCTCCTCCACCTTCTCTACCCGGTCTCCCAGCAAGGCTATCGCTGCTTCCTGCTGGCGCATCTGCTTTAATGCCATCTCCATGATGTCGAGCGAAGTCATAGGTTGCTGTACGAGTTGCTGGATGGCTAACCTCGCTTTTACAAAGGATTGTACCAGCTTCATTTTAAAAGCCACTACATGCTTATTATTACGGGATAGCGTAGCTGCGAATAAAGCTTGTTCTTCAGTGAGCCAGTAGTACTGCTCAGGGCGACCACCAGTTAATTCCTTTTCGGGTTTTAAAACCGAAAAGCCTTCCAAATGCTTCTTAACCACTTTTCTTATCCAGTCAGTGTGATCTAATCCTAGGGCATCCGCTACGATACGGCTATCAATGACAGGCTCATTGAATTCGTTTTGGGTGGTAGGGAATAAGTCGCTCATTGTGACAAATGTTCTATATTCTAAAAGAATCTAAACTATTCATTTGAATAGTTTATGGATAAATTTTTTTGGCGTTCTTCTTTTATTATTTCAGAAAATCGTTTGCCGGCAATCATTCTGCGAAACAGTTCGCTTGCAGCAATTTTCTTGTTTTCCATTTTTGCAACACCTTGGAATTGAACGATAGCTGCGTTTGTATCAGCGTCAGCACCAATGTGAATTTGAATGACTTGATCTTTAACTAGTAAGTTCATGCGAAGAATTATTTTTGATAAACTTAGCTACAAATGAATACTTTAGCAAACATATGATACCTTTTTTTACAATAAATTTCTCTTTCTGTATATTTATGCATAGTTTTATGAGTATTCTCATTAAAACTATAACTATGCTTACATACAACCCTTTTTTGACCTTGACACGATCTGATAGACTAAGATTGATTAGAAATTACCTTGACCTTAAGCAAGAAGAATTTGCTGAACAAATATCGGTCAAGTATAATAGATATAAACTTTGGGAGTCTAGAGGTATTCAATCTATACCTGCTGAAGCTATGATAGCTTTAGAAAAAAAGTTTGATGTAAACCGTCTATGGCTTCTGGAGGGCAAAGGTGATATGTTCCTTTCCGAGAAAGCTCTGAAAGGAAAGGTGGAGACTTTAGAGCAAACACTAGAAGAAAAGAATAAATTATTAGAAAGGCAGGACGATTTGATTGAACAATTGAAGGAAAAAATTAGTAGGTTAGAAGGTCGCTAAGTAGCAAAAAGTGATAGGATAGTACCAAATCACTTATTTTTTACCACAAGTATACTTATAATAAGTATAATATACTCATAAAAATAATGAGACTAACTAAGCTGATCGCTCGAAAAGATTTCCTAAAAAAGAGTATTGAGTTAAAAGAAGATGAAATCATGATTAACTGGAAGAAAATTCAAATCCTTCAAAAACAGATTAAAACACTACAGAGCACTAAGTCTTTTTACCTAGATAAACCGGAAAAAGAAAAAAGGAAATAGCAAATATGATTATATAAATTATATTTATGTTTTTACCAACCTAAACAATACAACTATGGAAGTCGCTTTTTTCTGGATAGTTCTCTGTTTTTTAGTAGCATACTACGGTAGTAAACGAAAAATTGGCGGTGGTTGGGCTTTCTTCTGGAGCTTAATCCTCTCTCCTTTAATTGGTTTTATTATCGCAGCCGCTTATGGGGATAAGGAACCTGAGAAGCCAATTATGATTGAATTAATAGAGCCAAAAGAAGGCTTAATTATGAATCAACCTTATCTAGTAGAGAAGAAGGTAGATAACTTTGTGAAGATCGCTGGGAAGGCTGAAATGTATCCTAAAAATTGGTTTCGAAAAGTTAACTAAAATGAAGAAATACAAAATAGCCATCA
Organism: uncultured Flammeovirgaceae bacterium; assembly: GCA_937884755.1. Classification (GTDB taxonomy): domain Bacteria; phylum Bacteroidota; class Bacteroidia; order Cytophagales; family Cyclobacteriaceae; genus Tunicatimonas. Next base: position 2,905 of record CAKZYJ010000464.1, on the reverse strand, counting down.
TCGCTGCCATTATCCTAATTCTGATCTTTAGGTTTTGCTTTGGCATTTTTGTTATTCAACCAATTGGTGCAGTACCAGAAGGTGCTACTATCGTCTATTTTAGATTAGGATTGAACCTGCCATTTATTGAATCAGTAGATGGGCTTTTAGGAGAAACAGAGATGGGAGTTTCATTGTTAGGCCGTGCAATGGGGTTAGCAGCTGTAGCGGAGCCAATCATGAAAAGAAAGGTTATCAATCTTCCATATTCCGAAACTTTGTATCTGTGGTCAACTGATGGAATGGTATATGAAAAATAAAAACCAACCGCACGGCGACCGCTCACCCACTTACAAAAGAAATATGACCAAAAGCGAAGTCAATAAAATCCTCCGTCTCTGCTTCAAGCACAAAATCTATTTCTTGCAGCGTCAAAACGCGAAAGGCCAGTACGCTATGCTCCTGTCCAAGAAAAGCTACCCCCGCAAGATTCGCTGTACAACCTATGAGAAAGCCCTAGAAGCCGTGGAGATGATCAGAACCCACAAGTATGAGGTTGGAAGAAAGCCAACATTTACGCCAATAGATAAGCGGATACTCAATATTCCAGCACCGGATATTACCAGTCGGATGACTCGGGTAAAGTCGGATCGCTATGATGAGAACGGAAAACCCAACTGGATGCCAGACAAGGAAAACAACTAGGAAATGTAGGTATATATACTTAACTTACTCATTCAAGAAGTAATAGCATCTCTAACTTTGTGTAGTTTGAAAAAGGCAGTCGGTTGATTGCCTTTTTTTCTTTATTCGCTATTAAATTACATGGCCGATAATTTTTGCATCGCTTTACATGGTAAGTGTTATCTTAGAATCTGGATATAAAATTCGGATGATTAATGTTGAGGAAAGGTGCTTGCTGTTGTGAGCACCTTTTTTTTCGAAGTTTGCCTATTACAGTACATCATTCTTACAAATGATGGCTATCTAAAACATAATTTGCTACTTTTCTACTGTACAGTTATTTGTACGAAGCACCACTTTGTGGTTGCAAGCAATAATGGTCTATGAAAAAAGGGTAGTAAATGGGCTACCTTTTTTTATCACACAACGAAAAAGCATCTTTCGCAGCTCAATCAAATCTATAACATAAGTTTGAATGTAACAGTGAAATAAAGAGGGTAGTAGTTTACTTCCCTTTTTTTGTATAGGCTTTTGAACCTCTCAAGCAGAACCGTTATCTTTCATTATCAAATCAAACCGAAACGCTTCTTGACATTACTTATGGTAGAAGAAAAAGGGCAGTAGTTTACTGCTCTTTTTTTATATGAGGCTTGAACTCCGAATGTATTAGCACTATCTTTCATTATCAAATCTACTGTGCTATTTTATGGTTATTGTGAAAAGGGGTGGCTGATTTGGTTGCCTCTTTTTTTGGATCTATGAGTAGTAAATCGCGCGGCATGGTAGCCCCAGCGACTGTTCAATTATCCTGGTATAACGGAAATATCAATTAACAATATTTTCTTGTTTATTGAATCAACAGTGTACAATATGACGACCTGAGGAATGTCTAAATCGGTAAATCTTTCGGTCTCCCAAAGGTAGTAGTCTTTATAAATGTGTTGACCAACGAAATAAGGCTCTCTAGCGAGAGCCCAATCTATATTGCGGTCAATTTCATCCATTCGTTCAAAGCTTCCTGCTATTTCTTTTACGCGCTCATCAAATTCCTCCTCCCGCTCAATGCTATAATACATTCTCTATTTCATTTATTATTCTATGCGCCCACGCAACACTTTTTTCTGAAGGACTTTGCGATGTAAGAAGGAATGTATGTAGCGGTAATTCTTCACCGTTTTTAGCTATAATCCAGTTTAGGTGGGTATGCGTTAGGTCGCTAATTTGGGTAGCGGAATAACTGCAAACTTCACTAATGATTTGATCGATAAGGGCTATTTCCTGTTTTTTAAATAATTCTAAATTAGCTTCTCTGGTAGGAATAAGCTTTTTTACAACTTTACCAAAGTAGTCACGCTCCTGTTCAGTTGTTGCCCCACTCTCAAGCAGCTCTTCCTTCGCAGGCATGAATTGGGCGGGTTTAGGTGTTGGGCCAAATTGCTGCTTAATATATTTGAAGTTGCTAATGGATTTACCATTTTTCGCATAGTTCGTGCTGTCAACAAAGTATAGTATTTTGTTAAAAAGAGTGGAACCCGCATGGTCTTTATGCTCTAACTTGGTGGCGATGTAAAGCATTAACTCCTTAGTCTTATCATTAACGCTTTCTCTTTTGACATACAAACCACCTTTAGGTTTTGATCTACTCATAAGATTTAAAGATTTTTGTTTGAAAAAGGTAGGTGGTCAGTACGTCCGCTCAGCCGAAGGGACGGCAACAAATAATAACTTTCATACAATACTAGGTTAGGTGTAGAAAAAATAATTTCAAAGGTTTTATGTGAAATTAACAAAAATTCTTAAAAAAAGAATCCTTTGTTTGTGGATTTATTATGCACAAGCTATAGCAATACCTAAACAACTTACTAATCAACAAGGATACTTCCTGCTCAATATCCACCAGCCATCTTGTAGAGCTAGTCCGTACCAGGGCTTAGGGATTTGCTTGTTACCTAGTTTCACTTCAACCACCATACTAAGTTCGTAGCCGTCATAGTAGGGATGAAAACACCGAATGGGTAATCCTAGAAATGCTTGCCTAGCATCCTTTCGCATCATCTCGGATTGCGGTTTATTGACAATGTTCATGGTTTGGTGACGCAAATCAAGCAGAAAATTCGAGTAATACAAGAGTTGGGTTTCAAAAATACCTTGCAATGCATTGCTAATCAATTACTTATAAAATTGATCACTTTAACATTTCGTTAACAAATCTTAGGTTTTTGTTAACAGCCTGTTATCTCCC